>JACMLC010000122.1 GCA_014379795.1 Pyrinomonadaceae bacterium | reverse complement strand
TCGTTTGATTAAGTGACTTGTCGCGGTGACGCTCAAAGGCAAGCTCTATCAGGCGGTCTATGACCTGTTGGAATGAGAGACCGGAAGCCTCCCACATTTTCGGATAGCCGGAGACATCCGTTAATCCGGGCAGCGTATTCAATTCGTTGACCAGCAATTCGTTTGTGTCGCGGCGTAAAAAGAAATCCACGCGCGCGAGTCCCGCGCCATCCACGGCCTTGAAGGCGCGCGTCGCCATGCTCTGAATTTTTTTGATGACGGATTTGGACAAAGGCGCCGGAACAACAAAGTCTACGTGCCCTGTGCTTGAATATTTTTCGGTGTAGTCGAGAAACTTTGCGGCCTCTTCATAGACCACATACTCTCCCGGTAAGCTGGCCTGTGGCTCGTCATTGCCGATCACGGCGCACTCAATCTCGCGCGCATCAAGCCCTTCTTCGACGATTATTTTACGATCATAACGCGCCGCCAACTCAATCGCCTGTTCGAGAGATTTTTTATCCGTAGCTTTTGAGATGCCTACGGATGAACCCAGATTGGCGGGTTTGACAAAGCAGGGAAAGCCCTGTTCGCGCTTGATGCGGCGCAGGATATTTGCGGGATTCTGTGTCCATTCGCTGCGCAGAAACCATGTATATTTGCAGATGGGCAGCCCCGCGTCTCTGAACAAAGATTTCATGGCGACTTTGTCCATGCCGCAGGATGACGCCAGCACTCCGCAGCCGACGTATGGTATCCCGGCCATCTCAAGCAATCCCTGAAGCGTGCCATCCTCGCCGTAAGTTCCATGCAAGACCGGAAAGATAACGTCAAGCGGTTGTGATGAAGCTGGCTGGCTGTTGGCTTCGAGCGTGACGAGGCCGCTGTGTGTTGGATCGCCGATGATGGCAACATCATGGCTCGCGTTGCTGGTAATTCTTTCCGGCACAAACCCTTGTGTCTTTTCCGGCAGCAGCTTGACTGCCTCCGCTGCCCCGAGCCACTTCCCTTCTTTCGAGATAGCTATGGGCACCACATCATATTTGTTTCGATCAATGGCTTCGATGACGGAACGCGCAGACCTGAGCGAGATTTCATGCTCGCCGGAACGCCCGCCGTACACTACGCCGATACGAATTTTCTTTGTCATAAATAAAGTTCAAGGTTCAAAGCTCAAGATTCAAGGGCATTCAAATCGTCTGAGACTTTGAGCCTTGAAGCCTGAGCTTTGAACCTAAAGTTCTATAAGATTCTTTTTCCCAAAGCGGAGAGGATCAATTCGACGCCAAGCTCTGCCGTGCGGTTGTTGACATCGAGGGCTGTGTTAATCTCAACGACCTCAAGCGAAAGCATGCCGCCCGCTTCGGCAATTTTCTCCATCGCCAGATGCGATTCGCGATAGGTCAAACCGCCTCGCACCAGCGTGCCGGAGCCGGGGGCGTCACCCGGATCCATCACGTCCACATCAAAAGTCACACAGTAGCCCGCAGTCGCTTTGGAAGCGATGGCAATGGCTTCGTCCATGCAGGCGCTCATGCCTCGCTCGTCTATCTCGCGCATCGTGATGAAACGCGTGCCGAGCCGCCTGATTAATTCGCGCTCGCCCTGATCTATGTCGCGCGCTCCGATGTGCGCGCAGAAGCGCGGATCGAGCTTGGGCGCAAAGCCAGCGACGTGCGTCAATTCGGGGACGCCGAAACCCAAGAGCGCAGAGAGCGGCATTCCGTGTATGTTGCCGGTCGGAGAAGTCTCGGGAGTGTTCATGTCCGCGTGCGCGTCAAACCAGATCAACCCGAGGGTCTCGTCACGGTCACGGCAGTAAGAAGCTACGCCTGCGATTGAGCCGATGGCTATCGAATGATCTCCGCCAATGACCAGCGGAATTTCGCCGTCTCTCAAGATGTCGCGGACTTCGACAGCGAGGTTTTCGCAGGCTTCAGTCATCTCGCTCAAATATTTCGGAGATTCGGTAGGGGCGGCGTTTGTCGACGGGCGCGCAATCCGCATGTCGCCCAGATCGCGCACCTCATAGCCGAGCTGCGCTATGCGCTGGCTCAAACGGGCCACGCGAATCGCCGCCGGGCCAATGTCCACGCCCGCCAGACTGGAACCGAATCCCAGCGGCACGCCGAGAATGCTGACGCGCCTTCCATTGCCCGGTCGATCAAGGTTAAGGCTCTGCTGTGCACTGTCTAACACTAGTGTTTCATCCATAGATCAATTCTTAAACAAAAATTTATCAACCCAGATTTACGTTCCAACCGCCACCGCCACTCCCTTGAGAAGGAAAGAACGGTTTTAAAAGTCCCGCGAAGGCGGCGAGGTTGCGCGTTTGAATCAACAGCTCTCCCGGCCCGCTGAACTCCGCGACGATGCCTTCGCCGCTCATCATGCTGCGGAAAAATCCTGCGGCAGCTTTACGC
>JACMLC010000016.1 GCA_014379795.1 Pyrinomonadaceae bacterium | reverse complement strand
TAGCGCGCCATACCAGCCCAAGCACCTTTTTCAGCATGTGCCGCGTAGCATATCACGAAAAGCAAGACCGAAGGATGAAGGCGTAAAGTATGAAGGGCATGCTATTGAACCTGAACCGCGCGGGGTCAAATAGCATGGCTCTCATCCGGCGCGCCCGCATCTTTCATGCTTGCTTTTCCGCGCCGAAATTTTCCTTCCCGAAATCCCGCGTCTCTGTTAAGATGCGCCCACATTGAAACGTGCTATTTTGATTGTTCAGAGCCTACTTGTAATCTTTATCCAAATAGTCTGTGCCCGGACACCATGATGCAATAACGCCTTTCAGCAGAAAGCATGGCCTTTATTGCATCCGTTGCAAAAGTTTCTTTCAGTCAATCAGTAGCTTGCTTCGACCTAAACTCTAGTTGATGAAAAGGCCGTGAAATTTTTTCGAGCGCACTGAGACGGACGAATTTACAAACACTCCTGCTCGGAATTTCTTGAAGTCAATAACCCATCAATAGCCCTTGAGTTGCCATATCGAGCATCAATGATCGTTCGCATGCTGATGGCATCTTGTAACCCCTTCAAAAGGAGATAGCATGAGAGTTCTATCGTTTTCCAATCATCACCGGACGGCCAAACGGGCGCTTAGCTTACTGGCAATCTTCGCGCTGCTGACGATGATGAGTTTTTCCACACGCTCCACGACGGTCGCCAGCGCGACGCAGGATGAAGCGTCGCCCGATACAGTCTTCACCAACCCGGCAGCCATCCTCTGCGCTGATCGAACCAGCAACGCGGCGGGCACCAATCCGGGGCTGCCTCCGGCAGGCGTTTATCCTTCTAACATCGTCGTCTCAGGCTTGAGCGGCACCGTCACCAAGATCACCGTGACCGCCGCCCTCACCAGCACGTTCCCCGACGATCTGGATATTTTGCTGGTGGGGCCGACCGGCGCGAGGTCGCTGGTGTTGTCTGATGCGGGAGGCGCGGCAGACATCGTCAACGTCACCTATACCTTTGACCAAGCGGCAGCGGCTGCTTTCCCGGATGCTGCGTTAGCGGCGGCAGGCACGTATCGTCCCTCGAATTACTTAGGACTGGCCGCGCCGGAGCCGGGCGGTAACGATAACTTTCCGACGCCGGGGCCGGGAGTGCAGGCATATACGACGGGCTTCAATATATTCAACGGCACGAATCCGAACGGGACGTGGAGTTTGTATGTAGTAGACGATCAGACCGGAGACATCAACAACAGTTTGCCGAGCGGATGGAGCATTGACATCACTACTGCCGGCGGTTATCGCGGTGTCTATGATTTCACAGGCGATGGTCGCACTGATTTCACGACTCTCACGTTGAATGCCGGCAACGGCACACCAATCACCTGGAAGGTTTTGCGCAACCCGGCAAACCCGGCTCCGGGCGCTGCGTTTATCCGAACCTTCGACTTTGGTGTCAACGGCACCGACGCAGTCACTGCGGGCGACTATGTCGGGGACGGTAAAACAGACGCTTCCGTCTGGCGCAGCGGTTTCTTTTACCATGCTCCGTTCCCTGAAGGAACAGGCGCAGTCGGCCCGGTCACAACAGTCAACTGGGGACAGGCCGCAGATATTCTGGGACGCGTGGGCGACTATGACGGCGACGGCAAAGACGATGAAACCGTCCTCCGTATTGTCTCCAGCATTGTGCAATGGCATATCAGGGGCAGCGCAGGCACGAACAGATTCGTCGAGTTCGGACGCACTACAGCCGGAATTTCGACTTTTGTCTTTCAGGGAGCCGATTTTACCGGCGACGGCAGAGAGGAACTCGTGGTCTGTGAGGTGGTGAATTCCAGTGGCTTAGCACGATGGCTGATCGGTGATTCCATTACCGGAGCAGTAGTTCTCGCGGCGGACTACGGCAACTTCAACACTGACTTCATCATCAATCCCGATGATTACAACGGAGATGGAAAAGCCGACATCGTGGTCTGGCGATTTGGCGGAGACAGAGGGTGGTATATCCGTGACACGCAGTCCGGCGGCACGCTGCCCGTTGTTGTCTTCGGAATCGGTGGCTTCTCGGGTAACGACATTCCGCTTCGCGGCAATTATGACGGCGATGGCAAGGCTGACATTGCCGTCTTCAGGCCGTCTACCAGAGAGTGGTTCTGGATCAGAAGTTTGGATGGCGCTGTAGGCTCCCAGCAATGGGGTCTTGCTAACGAAGTCCCCTTGCCGAATCTCTTTACTTTCTAGATAAGACCGGAAAGAGAAATTCGTTGATTTAACGGCGGAAGGATGAAGAGGATTGATTCATTTGCTCTGAACGAGCACACGAGTCAATCGCTTCATCCTTCCGCTTTTCAACTTCATCCTTGCTCTTCCGTAAGGCTCTTCGGTAAGATGAACTAAATTCCGTAGAGTTCGGTCATTTCAAGCTCCGCGAGTCTCGAAGCGAAAGGGAAGCCGCAAGCCTAAAGAGAGCCATGTCAACCGAGACTACTCAGAATAACGCTCAGACCGCTCCGCCTCCGGCAGTTGAAGCGGATGCGCCAGCGAGCGCGCCCAAGCAACTCGCGGGCGGGCGAACCGTTTGCAACGAGCGCAACGAGAAAAAGAAATTATGTAACGGGCATTTGAAGCAACTGCGCACGGGCGGCGAGGAAGCCGAGAAACATTTGAGCGGCGATGATGCGCTTTTCAAATGCCAGACGTGCGGCACGCTCTATATCGGGCCGCCGCTCGGGCACCTGCGCGACCCGGACAAGCAATCGCGCTTTGTCGAAAAAGAGCTGGCCGCGCTCTTGCAAGCGGCTGGCGGCACCTTGCCCTCCATCGTCAAAAATGAGAAGGGCGCATACGTGCTGGCCGAAGAAGCGAAGGCGCACGCGCCTGCCGCTGCTGCCAAGCCTGCTGCGGCGAAGGCTGCGCCCACAGCTCAAACGCCTGCGGCAGCTCAATCTCCCGCAGCGAAACCTGCCGGAGCCAAAGGTTCACACATCAAAGTCGGGCACATTCCCGGCGCAGACGGCCCCGTCCCCGGCGAAACCTTTGAACAAAAAATCGCGCGCCTCAAGGCCGTCTCAGCCGAAGCCAAGCGGCGTGCAGAGGCCAGAGAGGCTGCGGAAGCCGCAGGCGAAACTCTGCACACAGAGCCAGCAGCGGCCTCGACCTCCGGCACGGATTCATCAGCAGAAGCGGACAGGCATCGCCCCGCAGCCGAAGCGCAGGCCGCGACCGGCATGGCTTCAGCCGCGCCGCTCAGCCCCGCCGCAGCCACAGCCTCGCCCGTCGCCGGAGCGGAAACAGCCGCAGACCTTGCGCCCGATACTGTAGAGCCAGCGGCGGCGCAAACCGCTTCCCCGCCGATTCCCGGCGCGGACGGCCCCGTCCCCGGCGAAACCTTTGAAGAAAAAATCGAGCGTCTCAAACGCGTCGTCGCAGGCGCCAGAGAGCGCGCCATCAGAGAAGGCAAGCGCGAAGGATAATCAAGGCAAAAGTTAAAAGGCAAAAGGTAAAAGTAAAAAGGCAAAAGTGAAGCAGGAGCGGCAATCGCTCGTGTCTTCACTTTTGCCTTTTACCTTTTACCTTTTTACTTTAGAGCTTTACCAGCTAATTTCAAATTCGTAATCGCTGGGACCGCGATCCATGTCACGCACTTCAACGATGGTGGTGTAATCGTTGGCGCGCGACGGCTGCTGTATGATACGCACGTCGCCGCGTCCACGAATCTTGTTGAGACGCACGGCCACCCCCCGGCCACGAGATGGCATCGGCGAAGTAAAGTTGTAGGCGCCGTCGGAATACTCCTGGCCGCCGATAGCAATCACTTCGACGGAGTTGTCACGGATGCGTAACTGCGAGACATCATCAATCGTCCCGCGCCAGCGCATAGTGCCGCTGCTAATCCCGCCACCCGTTCCGGGTCCGATGCCGCCGCCGAAATTCAGGTCGCGCTGAATGTCGGCGATGGTGCGCCGAATATCAGTCATCAATGGGCGCTGGCGATTATAGCGGTCTGCGCTGCGCGCGAGATCGCTGAGGACGGCGCTGGCATTCTGCAATTGCGTTCTCGGGCGGCGGTCTCGCACCATGCGGCTAAACAACTCCGCGCTGGACTTGACCTGTTCATCCTGATAAAGCGCTTCGACATCAGCGCGGGTGTTCCGGCTTCTGTCCGTAAAATCCATGTAGCTTTGCTCGGCCATCTGTGATGCCTGCTCAACCAATCTGTCCGCCAGAGCGTCGAGCTGACGCGATTGAGCCGTCGCTGACGACACGAGTAAAAGTAGAGCTGCCAGAGGCATTAACAAGCGTAAGAATTTCATCTTCATCCCCTCCAAAGTTTTTTCAACTCTCATGTACAATTAAGCCCTGACCATCAGGCTTCCAATCCAGAATCTCGACGCCCTCTTCAGCAAGGAGCGCGCTTTCGACTTCCTGCCGGCGGCCTTCTTCGCAGAAGAAAGCGATGCAGCCGCCGCCGCCCGCCCCGCAAACTTTGGCCGCTTCAGCTCCGCTGTGCAAGGCTTTTTCGACGAGCCTCTCCATCTGCGGCGTGGTCACATTCGGCGCGAGACGCTTGCGCGTCGGATATGAGTCGCGCATCGTGTCGCGCACGCGCTCCCAGTCGCCTGCCAGCAAAGCTTCGCGCATTTTCAGAGCCGAGTCGCGGATGTCATCAAAGAGCGCGAACAATTCCGGCTGGCCGTCTATGTGATTCTTGGTAATCTCCCAATTGTTCGTCCCCGAAAGTCGCGGCTCGCCCGTGTAACAGATGGCGAGTCGTTTTTCCAGCGTTGCCATGTCCGTCTCAAGAATTTCGCGCTCGATGCCGTCAATCCGAAAATGTATGCAGGATGTGCCGCCGTAAAGCGCGGAGTAATAGTCCTGAAAACCAGCCGGAACGCGGATCACAGTCGTCTCGACATTGGCGGCGATGGTGATGAACTTGCTCTCCGGATAACGATTGCCGACGAGGTGATTGAGCGCGCCGATACAGGCGATGTTGAGCGCGCTCGACCCCGCGAGGCCAGCCCCCGCAGGAGCCTGACTGTCCGCGATTAGGTGAAAGCCCGTCTGCGGTTTGAAGAAATGGACGAGCTTTGAAATTAGCTCAAGGCGTTCTTCATGAATCAAATCTTCGATAGCCGCCAGCTCTGTCTCGAAAGCGACTTTGCGGTCGCGCGATTCCAGAATGATGCGGTCATCATCGCGCGTTTCGATGCGACAGTGTGCGCGCAGGGAGATGGCAAAGTTGACGGTGGCTGCGCCGGGATGGAAAAGATACAGAGGCCAGATATCAATCGTGCCCCCGGCCAGATCAACGCGCGTCGGTGCGGAAGATTCGATAATCATAGTAATTCAGTGACAAGTGAGAGGTGACAAGTGACGAGATAAAAACAATTTCTTGCTTGTCACTTGTCACCCGTCACTTGTCACTGCTTTTAGTCTCCTTCAGCTTCGCCACGTTTTGGTGAATCCTTACGGCGCGGCGTCTGCGGCTTAAAGTGTATGCGCTCCTGTATCTCTTCTTTAATCTCGTGGAGGTTTTCCTGCGCCGCTTGCTTGAGTTCCTGTATGCGTTCGGGGTCTGCCTCTTCGACTTTCTTTCCGAGCCAGAATCTTTCAGCAAGGTAAAAGCCCGCGATGCCCAGCACGACAATGATTAAAAGAAAAATACCAATCTGATGAAAGTCGCCGAGGAGCTTTGTGATCGCGCCGCTGAAAAAATAACCCAGGCTGCTCAGAGTCAAAACCCAGATAAAACAGCTCCCCAGCGAGAGCGCGAGAAAGCGCAGAAACGGCATTCGCCCGACGCCGTAAAACACACAAGAGGCCGTGCGCAAACCGTAAATATATTTCGACAGAAAAATCGAGAGCGTCCCGAATTTATCCGTCAGCCGCTCAATACGCGGTCTCGCCATCCGGTAAAAACGAAAGTCGCGCACGCTCTTGCTAAAGCCGCGCCCGCCTGCGTAAGCAAGCGTGTCGGCAGTGGCTCCGCCGAGCGTTCCCGCCAACACCACCAGCGGAAAACTGTAATCGCCGAAAAAACCGCTGTGCGCCAGCACGCCCGCCAGCAGCAAGGTAATATCCCCCTCGATCATCGCGAGAAAGAAAACCGCATACAGGCCATACAGCCCGATTAGCTCGTAAAACGGATGACTATCCATAAAAAACAGTGATGAGTGATGAGTGATAAGTGATGAGATAAAGACAAAGCTTTTTCTTATCACTTATCACTCATCACTTATCACTTTCTTGAGTTGGTTTGACGACCAGCACGGGGCACGGTGCGTGGCGGACGACCGATTCGGCGGTTGAGCCGAACAGGATGCGCCCCAGGCCGGTGCGACCGTGCGACGAGATGACGATTAAATCCACGCCGCGCTCTTTGGCGACACGCACGATCTCTGCCGCCGCGTCGCCGTGCGCGATGACCTCTTCGACTTCAATGCCGGAACATTCCTCGCACGCGCCGATCTTGGGCAGCTCGCGCCCTGCGGATTCCTCTAACTGCTCGCTCAAATCTGCGATGGGCAGCGGTTCGGTCAAGCCCGTATAGCCGACCGTCGGCACGACAGGCTCTATGACATGCACGCAGATAATCGAAGCCCCTGCTTGCCGCGCCAGCGACCCCGCATAAGAGAGCGCATAGTTAGCGCACTCGCTGAAATCCGTCGGCAGCAGGATGGAACGAATTAACATGGCGATTTTAGATTTGCGATTTTAGATTTGCGATTGGATAAGGATTAGAGATTTGAAAATTTCATCAAATCGCAAATCGCAAATCTAAAATCGCAAATTGAGAAACATGGCTAAGACAGAAGACATTGAAGCGAAGCTGGCGGCGTATGTTGATGATGAGATCGACGACGCTGGTC
>JACMLC010000015.1 GCA_014379795.1 Pyrinomonadaceae bacterium | reverse complement strand
TGCTTGCGCTTGAGGAAGTGATAATCACGCCGCACCTCGGCGCTTCGACAAAGGAGGCGCAGGAAGGGGTCGCCGTCACAGTCGCCGAACAGATGCGCGATTATCTTTTGACAGGAGCTTTGCGCGGCGCGGTCAACGTGCCCGCGCTCGGCGCGCAGGAGCTGAACGCGCTTCAGCCTTACATAATTCTGGCAGAGAAGATTGGGAGATTTCACGCGCAGTTGATGGATGAAACGGCTGTGCGCGAAGTGGGCTTGGAATATGCAGGCGAAGTGGCAGAGATGGATGCCGCTCCGGTCACGCGCGCCTTTCTGGCAGGGCTTTTGCGGCACATGAGCGCGCGTGTCAACGTCGTCAACGCTTTTCTGATCGCAGAGGAACGCGGCATCAAGGTCGTGTCTTCTTATCAACAAACCAGCGGCGAGTTTGCGCCTGCCATCCGCGCGCAAGTCCTGACGGGCGAGGGCAAACAAACTGTCGCGGGCACCTTGTTCGCGCACGGGAGCGTCGCTGCTGACGGGCGCATCACAGAGATTAACGACTTTCACATCGAAGCCATCCCCAGCGGTCACATGCTCGTCATGCGCAACCACGACGTGCCCGGCGTCATCGGTCGCGTCGGCACAACCCTGGGCGAGCGCGGCGTCAACATCTCCCGCTTTCACTTGGGAAGACGCGAACGCGGCGGCGAAGCGATGGCTGTCATAGAGATAGATGCCCCTCTCGATCAGGAGACGCTTGAAGCCCTGCGCTCATTCGAGCAAGTCATCTCGGCGCGACAGATTGAGCTTTAAGACTAAAGGACAGTTTAGATGATGAGAGCGAAAAGATTTCACTTTTCGCCTGCGCCGGAGTGTGATAAACCTCTGTCGCATCCGCAACGCTTCTATTTGACATCTGGTCGCAATCGTTCACCTTAACCAAAGGAAATCATCTCATGCTCCCAGCCCCCGCTCCCCGGCACTTCTCGTTGCACAGGTTCCCGCACATCATTCAACGCAGCCTCTTGCTGCTCATCTATCTCTTACTGCTAGCGAGTCCGCTCGTCGCGCAAAGCGAAAATGATATGCCTGCTCTTGAACAGGGCAAGCTCATCGAACGCGAACTCGCCGGGGACGCGGCGCACTCGTACTCCATCACGCTCACAGCAAATCAGTTCCTGCATGTCGTGGTCGAGCAAAAAGGCATTGATGTGGTCGTAACCTTGTTCGCGCCGGACGGCAGGCAGCTTATCGAAGTTGATAGCCCGAACGGTTCGAGTGGTCCCGAGCCGGTCTCGTTGGTAGTAGAGATGGCGGGGAGCTATCGTCTGAAAGTCCGCTCGCTCGAAGCGAAAGCTGCACCCGGACGCTATCAGGTGCGGGTTGAGGAGTTGCGCGCGGCCAAGCCGCAAGACAAGAGTCGAATCGCTGCTCAACAAGCGCTGGCGGAGGGAGCGCAATTTGCGATCGAAGAAGGTGTTGGCTCGCGTCGCAAAGCGATTAACAAATATGAAGAAGCGCTTCCGTTGTTGCGTGATGCTAATGATCAGGCTAAAGAAGCTGAAACTCTTACCCAGATCGGTTCTATCTACAATAGGCTGGGAGAAACGCAGAAGGCGCTCGATTACCTCAACCAGGCGTTGTCACTCAGACGCGCCGTCGGCGACCGCAGCGGTGAAGCCTCCACGCTCGCCAGCATCGGCGGGGTCTACCATTCAATGGGAGAGATGCCGAAGGCGCTCGACTTCTACAACCAAGCCTTGCCGTTGTCACGTGTGGCCGGTAACCGCAGCAATGAAGCCTACACGCTCTGCGACATCGGCGCGGTCTACGACACTCTGGGAGAGAGACAAAAGGCGCTCGACTGTTACAATCAGGCTTTACCGCTCATGCGTGCAGGAGGTGACCGCAGAGGTCTAGCGACGACGCTTAACAATATCGGCGCGGTTTACGGCGGCTTAGGAGAGAAGCAGAAGGCGCTCGACTTCTATGATGAGGCGTTAGCGCTTTGGCATACTATTAGTGACCTCAGCGGTGAAGCCAACACCCTCAACAACATCGGCGTGATTTACAATTCGCTCGGAGAATATCAAAAGGCGCTGGATTACTATAATCAAGCCTTGCCGCTCATGCGTGTCATCGGCGAGCGCAGAAGTGAAGCCCAGACGCTCGCCAATATCGCCACGGCTGAAGGCTCCCGTGGCAATTTCAGCAAGGCGCGGGCGCGGATTGAAGAGGCGCTGACCATCTTTGAATCATTGCGCGCCAAAGTTGCCAGTCAGGAACTGCGGTCAACTTACTTCGCTACTGTGCAGCGGTATTACGATTTTTACATTGATATACTGATGCGGCTGCACAAACAGCAACCATCCGCCGGGCATGACGGAGCGGCGCTTCAGGCGAGCGAGCGCCGACGGGCACGCAGCCTGCTCGAAACCCTCGCCGAAGCAGGCGCGGATATTCGTCAAGGCGTTGACCCCACACTCGTCGCACGCGAACGCTCGCTGCAACAGCAACTCAATGCGAAAGCGCAGACGCAGATGGAGATGCTCAACAGTCCGCATACTGCCGCGCACGCGGAAGCGATGGCGAAACAGATTGAGGCGTTGACGACCCAGTATCAGCAGATCGAAGCAGAGATCAGGCAGAAAAGTCCAAACTATGCCGCTTTGACCCAACCGCAGCCGCTCTCGCTCAAAGAGATTCAAACGCAAGTCCTGGGTAAAGACACGCTGCTCTTGGAATACTCGCTCGGTGAAGAGAGCAGCTACCTATGGGCCGTGACGCCTACTTCAATTACGAGCTTTAAGTTACCCAAGCGCGAGGAGATTGAAACGCTGGCGCGCTCAGTTTACGCTTCGCTGACTGATCCCAAACGATTGGAGACGCGCGAAAAATCATTGACCAGAGGGGCAGAGGCACAGGAGGCCGCCGCTTCACTGGATATCGCAAAGCGGCTAAGTCAAATACTGCTCGCTCCTGTTGCCGCGCAACTCGGCAAGAAGCGATTGTTGATCGTCGCGGACGGCGCGCTGCAATACATTCCGTTCGGCGCCTTACCGACTCCACCAGTCGGTCTCGCACGAAAGCGGTCTGAAGCATATCACCCGCTCATTATTGAGCATGAGATCGTCAGCCTGCCATCAGCTTCTACGCTCGCCGTGCTGAGACAGCAAGTCAAAGACCGGAAGCCTGTCGCCAAGACTGTCGCGGTGCTGGCCGACCCTGTATTTGAGAGTAATGATGTCCGAATCAACCGAACAGCAGCAGCGCCACCGTATAATCAGTCTCGTGCAGAAAGACGTGAGCTGTCGCCCGGCTTGGAGCGGTCTGCGGGGGAGTCTGGATTGAGGGATGCAGAGTTAAAGATTCCACGCCTGCCCGGCACGCGCGAAGAGGCCAGACAAATTCTCTCTCTGGTTGCGCCCGGACAGCGCAAGGAAGCTTTCGATTTTGCTGCTAACCGGCAGACGGCCATGAGCAACGAGCTATCGCAGTATCGCTACCTACACTTTGCCACGCACGGCTTTCTCAATAGCCTGCATCCGGAACTCTCCGGCATCGTGCTCTCGATGATTGACGAAAAGGGAGTGGCGCAGGATGGATTCCTCAGAGCACACGAGGTCTTCAATCTCAAGCTGCCGGCGGAACTCGTGGTCCTCAGCGCGTGCCATACGGGGCTAGGCAAGGAAGTGAAAGGCGAAGGCTTGGTCGGCCTGACTCGCGGTTTTATGTACGCCGGCTCGCCGCGTGTGGTCGTCTCTTTGTGGAGCGTGTCGGATGTGGCGACGGCAGAATTGATGACACGCTTTTATCGCGGGATGTTGAAAGACGGGATGCGTCCTGCGGCGGCATTGCGTGCGGCGCAGGTCTCGCTGATGAAAGAGAAGAAATGGGAAGCTCCATTTTACTGGGCTGCGTTCACCTTGCAGGGCGAGTGGCGATGAGAGCGGAGCTTGAAGGGGCTTCCGCTCTTTTGATAGCCAGCCGGTATTATCCGATCTCGAAGCTCACGCG
>JACMLC010000121.1 GCA_014379795.1 Pyrinomonadaceae bacterium | reverse complement strand
TTGCTGGGGACGCCTTATTACATGTCGCCGGAGCAGTGGGGCGAGATTCCGCGCGACGGCGGCATAGAGATAGACGGGCGCGCGGACATCTATTCGCTCGGCGTGGTGGTTTACGAGATTACGACGGGCGTGCTGCCGTTTGAGAAGGACACGGCGATTGAATTGCGCCGCGCGCATTGCCATGAAGCGCCGCGCCCGCTCGAAAATTTTGACGCGAGCATTCCCCTCGCATGGTCGCGCGCGGTCTTGCGCGCGATGGCAAAGGACAGGAGCGAGCGGCAAAGGGCGGCAGGCGAGTTTGCGCGCGAGCTGCGTCAGGCCGTGAGCGGCGCGGCTGAATCTTTGCCTCCAAGCTTTCGGGCGGATGCGCCGACGATAGCAGGGACGCTGAATGAGACGAACCTCTCCGGTCGCGGAGCGACGCCGCAAAATCTCGCTGCGCGGACGGTGAATGAGAATGATGCTGTCTCAAATGTTCAGGCTTCGTCGTCAGGCGTGGCTCCGACGCTTCCTTTAGCTGCCGCTGCTCCGAAACGCTCGTGGACGCTGGGCTTGATGAGTTCGCGCGGTTGTCAGGTCTCTGTGACGGTGGCGGCGATGCTGTTGATAGCCGTGATGGTGGGCGGCTATGCTCTGATGCAAAGATTCGGCAGCGGCTCGGCAGATAGACAGAACGCGCCGACTGCGGGTGCGCAGAATGCGAATGCTTCGACAACTGCTCCCGACACGGCGACTTCCAACAGCAACACGAGCGCGGCGGGGAAATCTTTTTTGACATATCGCCTGCTGCTCAGCCCCTCCGCGTTGGATGCGCAAACGCCCGCGCTCGGCAATGAGCCTGTTGCCGCAGGGCAGAGCTTGCAGTTCTCATTCAAAGCGAGCGAGGACGGCTTTCTGCACATGCTTGGAGAGGATGGCGCGGGAAATCCGGTCGTCATGCCGCTCGGCAGTTTCATTGCAACGGCGGCAGTGCAGGCGGGAGAAGAAACGGAATTACCAATGCTCGCGCGCATCAAGCTTAACAGCTCTCCGGGCACGGAAACTTTCACAGTTATCTACAGCGATGCTGCGCTCGACCTGCCGTTTGCCAGCGAGCCATTGCCCCTTGACGGCTCATTTCGTAAACTAACGACCGCAGAGCAAGGCAAGATCGAAAAGCTCAGGCAACAGTCCGCGCCCGCGACCGTCAGCTACAGAGGCGGACAGGAGGACGGGGAAGCGCACGTCAGTCTCAAGGGCGAGCGCGCAGGCAGGCCGGTCGTGTTCGACATCAAGTTAAATCTCAAACGATAAGACGATGGAACCAAAGATTTCACGCACAGATGCAAAGAGGATACAGAAGGCGCAAGGAAGTATAGCTTTCTTTGCGTCTTTCGCTTATTCTGTGCATTACCCACTTGAATGCTCCGGCATTCCAATCTCATGCGCTTTGATTTAAACTCTGGAATTTAAAACCCCGGACTGTTGGACTCTCTCTTATGAAATATTGCACGATTTGCGACAGCAAGTATGAAGACAGCGTGAGCTTCTGCCCCCTTGATGGCGAGGTCTTGGAAGACGACCCGACTTCCATCGTCAACTCGACGCTCGACGGGCAATATCACATCGAAACCATGCTCGGCAAAGGCGGGATGGGAGCGGTCTATCGCGCGCGTCACATTTTGCTCGGCGACCGCGTGGCGATCAAAGTCCTGCCGCCGCAGATGCGCAACAACGCCGAATGGCTGCGCCGCTTTCGCCGCGAGGGTCAGGCTGCGCGCCGCTTTCGCCATCCGAACGCCGTCACCGTTTACGATCTGCGCACGACCAATGAAGGCATGATCTACATGGTCATGGAGTACGTGGAAGGCCACACGCTCGACGCGGAGTTGAAAACGCGCGGGCGCTTTACGCCTGACGCAGCCCTTGATGTGCTTGAGCCTGTCATGAGCGTGCTCAATTCAGCGCACGCGCAAGGCGTTGTTCACCGCGATTTGAAGCCGGAAAATATCATGATCGGCAAGCCCTCGACGGGCGGCGAGCCGGTGGTCAAGCTGCTCGATCTGGGCATCGCCAAAATCAGCGAGTTGGCCGGAGCGGATTCGGGCGGCTCGACGGCTCTGACGGTCGCGGGGCAAATCTTAGGCACGCCTTATTACATGTCGCCGGAGCAGTGGGGCGAGCCTTCGCGCGACAATAGCCCGGAAGTGGACGGGCGCGCGGACATCTACTCGCTCGGCACAGTCTTTTATGAATTGGTCGCGGGGCGCAGACCCTTCTCTGGTCTGACGCTGCAAGAGCTGAGGCGCGAACACGTGACCGTCGTGCCGAAACCTTTGCATGAAGTCGCGCCGGATGTCCCTGAAGGTTTCAGTCAAGCGATTGCGCGTGCGATGGCGAAAGAGCGCGACGACCGGCAGACGACCGCCGGAGAATTGGCGAACGAGCTGCGAACTGCTTTGGGCATGTCGCCCGTGACACTGACCGCGACTTCGGTGGGCGCGTCCAGCCCCAACATCCCTTCAACTCCCACGCCGACCAATGTTGATGCGCCCGCCGCCTCAGCAGCGGGAACGAATGTCGAAGGCGATTCATCCTTCTCGACGGGAATTGAAGAGGGCAGGCAGACCAGCTCAGAAATCAGCGCGGCGACAGTCCTGACACTGGATTCGCCGCCGCGACCAAAGCCGCCGAGCGCGCCGCCTCCGGCAGCAACCTCGCTGGCGCAGATGCCGCAGTTAGATCCGCCGCCTGCGCCCCCAAACAATCCGCCGCCGATGGCAACCATTGCGACCAATCCGAATGCGGGCGGAGGCTTTGCTTCATCCGCACAGATGCCGTCGCCTTCATACGCGCCGCAGCCTCCGCCCTTTTCGCCATCACCGGCAGCGCCCATGCACGCGCCCAAGGGTCGCTCGCCCGTGGTTCCGATCATCATCGTCGTGGTCGTCTTATTGTTTTTAGCCGGTATCGGCGGCGGAGTCTTTATCTGGATGCGGTCGGGTTCTACGGAAACCACCGATACCGGGAAGACTGACAACAAGAACACGGGCGATAATACCAACGGTTCCAATAACGGTGATACGCCGCCTGCGGTGGCGGAATCCATGCGATACTGGCTTGAGCTTGAAGGCGTGACGCCCGCGCGTGTGGCTGCGGTCGTGCCGCTCGCTTCAAAGCAAAGTTTCAAGTTTCATTTCACGCCGAAGGAAGACGGCTATCTTTACATTGTCGGGCCGGGCAAGAACAACGTGCCGACGACCTTTTTGACGGCAGTGCCCTTCGAAGGCTCAGGCGTCACGACCAACAGCGTGAAGGCCGGAGAGAATTACAGCTTTCCCAGCGGCGGCGACAACTGGATTACTCTTGACGAAAACCCGGGCACGGAGTTCTACACAGTCATCTTCTCAAAGACGCCGATTACTTTATTACCTTTTCTTAACGAAGAGGCCGGACAAGCTTTATCAAGTGACGAGCAGGATGATCTGGACAACTTCCTCTCGCCTTACAAGGCAAACGCCCCTGCGACCAACGTCATGGACGAGAACAAGAATGAGGCATACGTCTCTGTCAAGCCGCCGCAGGCGAAATCTGTTGATGACCCGCTCGTCTTTGACGTGCGGATCGAGCACAAATAAATCTAAATGAGGCGGGCTTGAAAAATTCTCTTCCCGGCACGGCTCGCCTGCGACACTATAGTTAAATTCTGAGGAGTAAATTTCATGCGATTCAAAAAACTACTTCCCCTGCTTGCCCTAGCTGCGCTCGCCCTCGGCCTGACCGGCCCGGGGCATGCACAGCAAGACCCCAATGAAGAAGAGGCCACGCGCGGCTCTTTCATGACCAGCCGTCCCCCTGCTTCGGCGGGAGCGGGCAAGACCAGCAGCAATTCAGGCTGGGGCGGCAACAACAGCGGCAACAGCAGCGGCAACAAATCAACCGGCAAGAGCACGGGAAAAAGCACAGGTAAAAGCACAGGCAAGACGACAGGGAAGAGTACAGGGAAGAGTACCGGCAAGAGCACGACGGCAGGCGCCGGAGTCAAGAGTTATTCGCATGCTCCCATCGGGCTTGGCTATACCATGTACATGCGTAACCAGCAGGGCGATGCGATGCGTATAGACCCTGAGCGCGTATTTTACGCGGGCGACCGGATACGCCTTTCGATGGAGCCGAACACGGACGGCTATCTCTACGTCTTTCATACTGAGAACGATGGCCCGCCGACGCTCATCTTCCCTGATTGGCGCTTGAACGAAGGCGACAATTCCATTCAGGCGCATGTGCCATACGAAGTGCCGTCGCCCTTTGAAGCCAGCGAGAATCTGCGCTGGTTCACCTTTGACAACAACCCGGCGCGTGAAAGGCTCTACATCGTCATCACGCGCGAGCCGATACCGGGCACTCCCATCGGCGACGACCTCGTCAACTTCTGTCGTGAAAATCAGAGCAATTGTCCGCTGCGCATGAAACCGGAATCATGGGCGAAGATCAAGACCGGCTTGAATGCGCGCGTCAAGGTGAGCAAGAGCACGACCTATGGACAAACGCAGACGCGTGGTGAGCAGGAAGCGACGACGCGCGGACTCGGACTCGACCAGAGCGCGCCGGAGCCTTCGGTCGTGCGGATGAACGTCTCTTCCACGGAAGGCTTTCTGGTGACTGCGATTGATCTTGAGCACCGCTGAGAAAGTAAAAAGGTAAAAGGCAAAAGTGAAGACAAAAGCATTTTAATAAAATTGGCTTCCGCCTAACTTTTGCCTTTTTACTTTTACCTTTTTACTTCTTTAGCTTTCCGGTTACAAGAAATCACGCGCGGCTCGTTCATTGTGCATGTGTTTGTGATAGACTCCGCGCCGATTCTGAAAACGGCCCGATATTTTGAATCAAGGTTAATGCCTCAAAGCGTGCCAGTCGCTCACTGAGAGTCTTACCGTTATCTCTGGAGGAGAATCATGAAATCTATAGCCAAGCCCCTCGTTTACGTCCTCTCGTGTGCAATTATCGCCGCCGGATTGCAAGCCCCTGTCGCATCGAATGCGCAGACACTCAATCAACCGGCTTCATTGAATGCCGTCATCCCGCAGGGAGATGGCAAAGCCCAGCTCAAGCAGGGACGCGCGCTCTTGAAGCGCGGCAACGCAGAGCAGGCTCTCGTACAACTCGAACAGGCGCTCAAGCTCTACACCGCTGCCAATAATGCCAAAGGCATCGCGGAATCGCGCGACGCGCTCGGCGATTTGTACAGCCGACAGGGACAGTACAGCGTCGCGCTCATGCAATATCAAAAGGCAAACGAATCATTCGCATCGGCCAACGACACCTACAACGCCAATTTGATGCTCGCCAAAACCGGCGACATGTTTTTCCGCGCAGGCATGGATACGGAGGCGCGCAGCGCTTACTCCCGGATGACCGTGCCAAAGATTGATACGAGCGCGGCAGGCACGGCCAAAGATGTGCAGAGTAAAGCCAGCAAGGGCGCCAGCATCTTTGGCAAAGCCCGCAGTATCGCAAGCGGCACACCGAGCGCCGCCACTGTGGGCGATGCGGCCTCACTCGGCGCAGAGGTCAAGGGGACGATTGATGAGCAGCGCGAGAAATATCGCCAATACATCATCTATTCCATCTACGAGCTTGGCATGGGTCGTCTCGATTACTCGAACAACCAGCTTGAACCCGCCAAAGGACATTTCAATAACGCGCTCGCTGCCGCAGACAATCCGCTTTACGGAAAATTCGGGCAGGCGCGTCGCTGGCGCATCGCCTCGCGCACTTCTCTCGGCGACATAGCCTTGCAACAGGGACGCTACCCGGACGCCATCAAGCTCTACACAGCCGCCACCGAAGGCGCGCGCAAAGATAATCGCGCAGACCTGCGCTGGCCTGCGCAACGCGGCATCGGCAAGAGCAAATGGCTACAGTCCGGGGTCGAGAAAGATCAAAAGAAAGCTACTAAAGTTAGAGAAGAAGCGATTGTCGCTTATCGTGATGCGCTCGTGACCATCGAAGGCATGCGCGAGGGAAGCCTCAGCGCAGACGAATCGCGCACGACCTTTCTGGCGACGACCAAAGACGTGTTTGACGAAGCGGCAGGCGCGCTCGCCGAAAGAGCTTTGATGGCTTCGCCCGCAGGCGCTGCGCTCGCCGGTGCAGCTCTGACGGATGCCGCCGAGGCTTTTAAAATCGTCGAGCAGAGCCGTGCGCGTTCGCTGCTGGACATGCTCGGCGAAGCCAACGTCAACATTACCGAAGGCGTCCCCGCAGACCTCTTGACGCGCAAGCAGGACAATCTGAATCGCCAGCAGGAAATCGCACAGGAGCTGGCCGGTCTCGGAAGCAGCGAAGAAGGCAAGAAGAAATCAAACTCCGACCTCGAAGCCGAGCTGGCACAGCTTCAGACCGAATACGACAGCATTGAGAATTCAATCCGTGCGGCCAGCCCCAAGTATGCTTCGCTGACCTTGCCGCAACCCTTGACGCTCGCGGAAGTGCAGCAGCAAGTGCTTGACGACAAGACCGCGCTTTTGGAATACAACCTCGGCGCGCAGAACTCTTATATGTGGGCGGTCACGCAAGGGGGCGTCTCGCTTTATAAATTGCCCGCGCGCGCAACGGTTGACCAGCAGGCGTTCGACCTTCGCACACAGATGATTCCCGAAAAACTTCGCACGCCGATAGCGGGCATCAACACCGCTCCGACGCGCGGGCTTGGCATTAGCTCTGCTCCCGCATCCGGCAACGCCGGGGGCTTCGCTACCGCTTCCAACAATCTCTACAAAACTATCATCGAGCCAGCCGCAAGTATGGTCGGCGACAAGCGCATGCTGATTGTCGCGGACGGCGCGCTCAATTACATTCCGTTTGAAGCTCTAGTGAAGACGGGAGGCGGGACGGATTATGCCGCGCTTCCGTATCTGGTGACGACGAACGAAGTCGTCTATGCGCCGTCGGCTTCGGTCGTCGCGGTCATCAGAAAACAGTCTGCGGCCAAGCCGACCGGCAAGAGCGTGCTGCTCGTCGCCGACCCGGTCTTTAATTCAAACGACCCGCGCGCCAAAGGCGCAGCCGGAACAACGGCAGGCGGCGCAGACACGCGAGGGTTAGGACTTTCGAGCGCGCTCACGGACGTGGCGGGCACGCCCTCTTCTCAGAACACCGGAGCGCCCGCGCAAGGGTTGATGCTGGCGCGTTTGAACGGCACCCGCGCAGAGGCAGAGCAGATCGCCTTGCTCACTAAACAGAGCGGCGGCACTGCCGACATCTGGCTTGATCTCAATGCCAATGAAGCCAATATCCAGTCCAAAGATTTGCGGAACTATCGCGTCGTCCACGTCGCCACGCATGGCCTCTTGAACGCCGAACGCCCGCAGTTCACAGGGCTGGTGCTCTCTTTGGTCGGCAACAAGGCTGGCGACGGTTTCTTGAGAACCGATGAGATTTTCAATCTCAAGCTGGGTGCGCCGCTCGTCATGCTCTCGGCCTGCGAGACAGGTTTAGGCAAGGAGAAACGCGGCGAAGGCGTCATCGGATTGACGCGAGCGTTTATGTACGCGGGCGCACCGACGGTGGGAGTGAGCCTGTGGTCGGTGTCGGACAACTCGACGGCGCAACTGATGACGGACTTTTACAAGCGGATGTTGAC
>JACMLC010000120.1 GCA_014379795.1 Pyrinomonadaceae bacterium | reverse complement strand
GCCAAGCTCGCCCAGCTCCGTGCAGGCGCTGACCGTGATGCGCTGCGAGAACTCTCCGCCGGCGATGCTGTGCGCGCCCCTTGCCAGATCACGAACGGGGTCTGTCAAACGTCTTGCCAGCACAAAACCCATGAGCAGCGCAGAGGCAGCCGCCAGCAGGCTAATCATCAAAGTCTGGCGGCGCATGTCCGCGACGGATGAGAGCGCGGCGCGCTCGTCCTGTATTGCGATAACGCCGAGCGGTGTCTGGCTATCAAGCTCCGCCGTTGCATAAGAGCCAAGCATTTCTACCTGCTGACCGTCGCGCTCGATGGTGAACGGCGCGAGCGCAGATTGAACCTGCGCGCCCGTCTCCTGCCAATCCTTGACGACTTTCAGGTCAGTCATAGGGCGTTCGGAGAAAGCCACCTGCTCGTCCGGGTGCGCTACGGCGCGGCCATCTTTGTCCACCACGAAGATGACAGGCAAGCCTGCATCCAGCAGCTCGCGCTCGCTCTTCGCAGCCGGTTGCTGAACGGCCTTGAAGACCTCATGAAAAGAAACGATAGCGACGACCGCCGCGACAACCTGCTCGCCGTCTTCTCCGCCCATGACGGGCGCGGCGATGGTCAGAGCCATCTCCTGTCCAGAGCGTATAATCTGCGGGCGGCTGACGACGATGCTGCGGCCATTGATGCGCGCCAGCACGTCTCCGACTTTTTCTTCGACCTCTTCGCGCCTGATGACATCCGGCTGAAAAGCCTTGTGCGCTTCCCCTTGTACGGGCACGATGGTCAGCGCGATCAGGTTCGGGTCGTTCTGAAGCACATTACGCAGGCGCGCGTTCGAGCCTGAGCTGCCCATCACGTCCACGCCTCCGGCCAACTCGAAAGCGCGCGCCAGCCCGCTGACGACATCGCGGTAACGCTGCCCGTAAAGCTCTATCTGCCGCGCCTTGTCCTGCACGAGCTGAGCCTGATAGCGACCCTCTATCGAACGCAACTCGTCTGCGCTGCGCACGGACAGCAGCCATCCGGCCAAAGCCAGCGGCAGCAGGCCGACGACCAGCAACGTGCCCAAGACCAGATAGAGAAGGCGCACACGCTTAAAACGCTCGAACATATAATTGCTTAAATGGTTGAAATGAAGGGAGAAGCTCTGAGCAAATGAAAAGTCTCTCAGGAAGGGTTTGCAATCAAAGGCTCAGGCGAGCCGTCATGCCCCACATGCCACTTTCATACTACGTCGCTGAAACGGGTGTGTCAACTTGTTTTTCTATTTTTAACTCGCTGAATCTATTAAGTTAAGCCCGTTAAATCAGCTTTTTGAGCATGAGCGTTCGAGGCTGACTTTGCTGCCCGAATCCCAAAGACTGGCGATGTATCTCAAGGCATGTGATAATTTTACAGACTGAAGCGAAGGCAGGCGCGTCTAAATTGTTGAGCGCACAGGAGCCGGAGAGGGCTTTGCGCCGGGGCTTCGTTAAACTTATTTTCGCGCAACTTTTACGGGCACGCGAATGTTTATGGTGACACAGGCGGGCGACGAGCAAATCGTAGAACTTGCGCTCTCGGGCGATGCGGACGCTTTCGGCGAGATCGTGCGCCGGTGGGAGCGAAAAATCTTCGCGCTCACTTACGGCATGCTCGGGCGCGAAGAGGATGCGCGCGATGCGACGCAGGAAACTTTTCTTGCGGCCTTTCGCAACCTGCGCGGTTTTCGCGGTGAAGCGAAAGTCTCTTCATGGCTGCATCGCATCGCCGTCAACCAGTGCATCTCGCGCCAGCGCCGCGCGAAAGTTCGGGGCGAAACCGCACTCGAAGATGAGTTGGAAGCTGACGGCGCTTCATACTTTGCGCCCGCGCATGAATCGCCCGCGCATGCCGCCGAAGCGCGCCAGCAAACAGAAACGGTCAGGCGCGCGGTCGTCTCTCTTCCGACCGAGCTAAGACAGGTCATCGTGATGAAAGAATTTGAAGAGCTGACGTTCCAGGAAATATCGAGTGCGCTCGATTTGCCGTTGAGCACGGTCAAGAGCAGGCTTTACACCGCGCTCAGACAGTTGCGCCTGAGACTTGCGAAGATGGAGCGGGAGGCGGAAGTAAGATGAAAAAAGAGATGTGGGAACAACAGATGCCTGAGACAGCAGACCTTCCAACCTGCGAGCGCGCAGCCGAGTTGGTCGCCTATCTTTATCAAGAGGCGAGCGAGGCAGAGGCTCTGGATTTTAAGAGCCACTTGCAAATTTGCGCTCTCTGCCGCACAGAGCTTTCAGCCTTTGGCGAAGTGCGCGAAGGTATTTTTGCGTGGCGCGAACAGGCGCTCAACCCCGCCACACTTCCGTCGCTGCAAGCGAATGCAGAATTGGCGCAATCAACGATGAAGACTGCGCCCACGCGTTCGGCTCTCGCGGCCTTGCGTGAGTTTTTCACGCTCTCGCCGATGTGGCTGCGCGGGGCGACGGCCTTTGCGACCTTGCTGCTCATCGCACTCCTATTTGTGACCGCGATGCGTTTCTTTGAGCGCACAGAGCCAACCGTCGTCCAAAAAAATCCGACGGCGGTACCTGAACGCCAAGAGCAGAATGCAAATGATAAGATGTCGCCGGAGCGTGTGGTTAAGGAAGTCCCCGAAGAACAGCCTGCGCCTGCAATCATCGGTGAAGAAAAAGAGCCGCAAAGAGTTGCTGTCAATAAGAGCAGCAAAACAAAACAGGCGCGCAGGGTTGTGAATCATCAGCCGAAAGCGAATGTCTTGACCAAAGAAGAGCGCACGGAGTTGACGGAATTGCTGATTGCAGATAATGAGGACGACGATGATGTGCCGCGCCTTTATGATCTGGTGTCAGGGTCAAATTAAAAACGATAGTAACCTTTAGCGGCTGATGCGAGAATGATTATTTACGAGGGCCGCACAAAGGTTGATTAAGAGGTGGTTGAGTATGAAAAATTTTACCGGCAAACTGGCGTTAGCGGCGGCTGTCGTCGCGCTCACGCTCTGGCTTCCCTTCTTCACACACTCGCAGGCGTTCGCGCAAGAGGAAGATGCGCCGCCACCGCCGCCCATAGATGCCAGACCGGGCGACAGGCCGCAGCCGCCGAACGAAGTTGATTTGATTCGTCAATTGAATCTGACTCCGGAGCAAATCAAACAAATCCGCGAGATTCGTGAATCGAACGCGGACAATTGGCGTCAAACTCGCCAGCGGTTGGGGCGTGCGAGACACGCTTTAAATGAAGCGATTTATGCGGATAACGCGAGCGAAGCTGATATCGAAGCGCGTGCGCGCGAGGTCGCAACGGCGCAAACAGAATTCGAGCGCCTGCGCGCTTTAACGGAATTGCGTATCCGGCGCGTGCTGACTGCGGAACAAGTAATTAAGCTGCGTGAGCTACAAGCGGATGCAGGTCGGCGCAATCGTGACCAGCGGCAACGCGACCGACGCGAAGACCCGAATGCTTTTCAGGATCGCAGGCGTCCAAACCTGCCCGGAGACGGCGGGATCAAGCCGAAAAACATGCCGCCGCCGGTGCGTCCGGCAGGGCCGCGCGGGCGTCCTTAACCAAAATTTGAGAATAAAGCTTTTCCAGCCGGTCTGCTCTCAAGGGCGACCGGCTGTTCTTTATTTACAGGCAAGTTACCGGCGGAACGATGTAGATAATTTCTCTTCTTCAACTGGTGGACGCCG
This sequence comes from Pyrinomonadaceae bacterium, assembly GCA_014379795.1. Classification (GTDB taxonomy): domain Bacteria; phylum Acidobacteriota; class Blastocatellia; order Pyrinomonadales; family Pyrinomonadaceae; genus JACMLC01. The sequence goes on along the minus strand of JACMLC010000120.1, from coordinate 188 downwards.
CTACGGGCATTTATCGCTTGACGCATCCGACAAATATTGCGCATCATAGACCGTTCGTTTACAGCTTGCGTGACCGCGCTTCCAGTTTTAACCGTTTGAGCGGCGCGCGTAAACTTTTTCCGATTGCCTTCGCTTGCAGAGAGGCACAGGCCCGGCTTTTGGAGCATGCGCTGGCACGCCCGGTCTCT
>JACMLC010000119.1 GCA_014379795.1 Pyrinomonadaceae bacterium | reverse complement strand
CCTAAGGTCAGAACCGCCTGCGGTAGCGGGCGGGTCGGCCTCAGCCCAGAAGAACCCGCCCGCTACCGCAGGCGGTTCTGACACGAATTCCTATTTTGTAGTTTTCTGCGAGGGGTTGCCGATGTGTATGTGCGGGCCTGTGGCGGAGCCGGGGACGGCGCGGCGAAAGGCCATGAAGGGAATGCCCTGACTGCTCAGATAATTCATCAACGCCAGACCTTCTTTGGTGTCCGGATGTAGCGCAACATCGAGCGCGTTGCGATGGTCATAGCCCCAGCGCGTGTGCAGGTCGGACTGTCCAAGAGCAGCGACTGGCAGAGGCCGCTTGAACTTCGCCGCGTAAAACTTTTCGATCTTCCCGGCATCCGAGACAGAGAAGCTGGCGTGGCCTCGATAGCGTATGTAAGCCACCTTTTTCAGAGAACTGCCGGAAGACTTTGTCGTCTCAAACTCCGCGATAGAATTAGCATCGTTTTCAGCCAGAGACTCTACGACCAACTGGTCGGTAGCGGCCAATTGTTTGCGCACCTCTTCGACCTTATGGCGGGCTTCGATTAGCTCAAGCTCGGCTTGGCCCAACTGTCTTTTTGAGATGAGGCCGTCTTTATAAAGAGCTTTGAGCTTGTCCATCTGCTCGCCCTCCTGCGCCGCCTGCGCCTCGCGCGCGGCAAGCAACTGGCGCAAGCTGGTCTTGTAGATTTCCGCAGCCTTCATTACCTCACCGCCGCCGTTCGGCGTGGGCGCGCCGTCCGCTTCGCTCAGGATTCTCGGCTCGGTCTCAGTCGTCGTGCGAGGTGTCGCAGCCTTCTTCTTTTTGCCTTGTGCCGAAACTTCCGTCATCGCGCACGAAACAAGCGCGATGGCAATGACCAGATTGATGAAAACTTTTCTCATACAAAATTTGCCGGGGTGCAACTACCGTTTCGGGGAATTTTTCACGATTTAGATGCTGTTTCCTCCGAAGGAGTTCTTACGCTTGCGGCATTATTTATGTTCCCGTGCGCTTTTATGCAGGGCTTTTCTTTTCCGCCAGCTCAATCTCTTTCTGTATGAAATAATGCAGCCCTTCCATCTCGATGCCCTGCTGTTTCAGGCGGTAGAGGACGGACGCGCTCTCGCTGTCCAGGAAGTTGAGGTCAGCCAGATCAAGCGAGATTCCCTTTCCAACAGTCTGCTCGCGCAAGTCCGCGCAGATTCTTTCCAGCAGCTCTGCATCGGCTAAGGTCAGCGAGCCTTCGATGCGGAGAATCGTTCTGGTTCCGTCTTCACTCTCAAGCTGTGTAATGCTCGTAGGCATTTGGCTTTCCTCAGTTTCTCAAAAACTCGTTTACTGGAGATACGTTGGTGAGGGGGAATTTGTTACCGGTGACAAGTCAAGCATACCGGGCGGCGCACACACATCAGGAAAACAAAAGCTCTCCGCGCAGGACTGTGACGGCCTGACCGCCGAGCAGGACGCGCTCGCCAACTACGCGGACGCGCACCTCTGCGCCACGCGGGCTGGCTTGATAGCCGAGCATCTCTGCGCGTCCCAGACGCTCTTGCCAGAACGGGGCGAGACAGCAATGTGCGGAGCCGGTCGCGTGGTCTTCGTCAACGCCCGCACCCGGCGCAAAAAAACGCGAGACGAAATCGTACTTTGAATCCTCCGCGCGACTGGTGACGATCACGCCGCGCACATCAAGCGCGCACAGCAGACGCATATCAGGCTCTATGCTGCGCAAGATTTTTTCATTCTCAACCTCGACGATAAAGTCAAAGCGATTCTGCCCGACATAGCGCGGCTCGACCTTGAGCGCGTCTCTCAATTCCATCGGATAAGATGTTTGCTGTGTTGCCGGTTCGGCTGGAAAATCCATCTCGATCCATTCGCCCGCGCGCACGGCAGTCAGAACGCCGCTCCGGCGCGTCTGAAAAGATATTTTGGCTTCATCCCTGACGATGCCTTCTTCCCACAGGACGTGCGCGCTGGCGAGCGTCGCATGCCCGCACAGGGCTATCTCGACGGTCGGCGTAAACCAGCGCAAGTGGAAATTGTCTTCATCGTTCGCATCGCGCACCAGAAAAGCTGTCTCCGCGACGTTCATCTCACGCGCGACCGCTTGCATCCACTGCTCATCTTTCTCTTCGGGCAGGATGCACACGCCCGCAGGGTTGCCCCTGTACGGCTCGGCTGTGAAAGCATCAACCTGAAAAATCTTTTGTGTCATCGGTCAATTCCCGTCAGGCGGTTGCCACATCTTGTTTCTTTCCACGCATCATATCAAGCCGCGTGAACCAGTAAGCCCAGGCGATCAATACTAGCTGAAAAGGCAATCTTATCCATAATGCCAGAGGGTTTATCTCAGGATACAACTGCGGATTGACAGCCATGTGAATGTTGGCCGGAAATACCGCGACCAGCAACATGATGATGCCCCACACCGCAATGCGTGTGAACCGGGGAATCAGAAGTAATGCCCCCAAAACTATTTCAAACACCCCGCTCACGTAAACCAGAAACAGATGCCACGGCAGATACGGCGGCATCATCTTCAAATAGAATTCAGGATTCAGAAAATGATTCACCCCCGCCAGCACAAACAAAACCGCCAGCAGATATTTCAGT
>JACMLC010000118.1 GCA_014379795.1 Pyrinomonadaceae bacterium | reverse complement strand
GGGCAAAGTCCTGCTCGTCCGTCTCTGTGGCTTTAATGGGCGGCAGGCGTTTCAAGACGTTCTGCGTTTCGCTGTCGGATAGCGGCGATGCCGGTGCGACGCTAGAGACGACTGCGCTCTCGGATTGCTCTGCGCCCTGACTCAAGCGAAACCGCAAGCCCTTATTTTCATCTTTCATGGAATTATCCGCTGCTCTCTGCCTCGCGGGCCTTCGTGATTTATTTTGTCCAAAAACGACTGCTCCAAGATAGATCGAAACGATGAGCAGCAGGCAAGTGTATGTTTTTAAGCGAATCATAGCTTCAGATTTTCCACTAAAAGATTAACGGGGCGGGGGAGACGCCGGTCATGTGATGATGCTCTTAACCGGCACGCTCTTCCGGTTTTCAACATAATTGGAACGATAAGCTTTACAGAGACTTGCGATGACATGCAAGCTATTACGAGCTTGTGCCCTTGCAGAGCTATTCCTGAATCTCGATTTTCCACAAGCTCCCGGACAACTGTAATGTCGTTATCTTAACATCCAGAAATTTTTTGATAATCTCAATATTGGTCTTTGTATGCAGCGAGAGCGCGCCGGTGATGTACGAGCCGCCGCCCGCGAGCGCGAGCGGGATCAGCAATTGATCCGCCAGATGCTCTCCGATTGGCGCGCCGGACGCCAGATAATTCTTGGCCTCATCAACTGCGCTTTGCGCCACAGCTTCGGCGCGCACACCGCGCTGGCCGATGCCTGTGAAAATTTCCGTGACTTGCTCGCTTTCGATTTCGATAGTGACGACGTTGCCCGGGCTAAGCGCGTTGTTTGAAGTCTCAATCTCAAGCTGTTCGTCCATCCAACCAAGCTCCTGTTCGACGACTGCCAACTCGCGCTCGGCTATGTGCGATGGAAGCTTGACGACCAGAGCGCGTGCGCGTGTGCTTTGTATCTCGCCGCGCTCCGGAATATCCAGCCGCTTGCGTTCTTCCGTCGGCTCAATCAGGACATTGATGCGGCCTCCGCCCGGCGGATAAAATCCGTATCGCTCAAGCTGCATTGAGATGCGCCGTCCAGTCCGGTTCACGAGCGGCAAAAAAGTTTTTTGCAGAAACTCGAACGGCGGCGCGTGTGTGTTGTGCGTGCCGCCTTCAATCGTCAACACGCTTGGCTTTGAAGCGAGCATGAGCGGCGGCAGCACTGCCTGCATCACCAGCGTCGCGCTTCCGGCAGTGCCGATGCTGAAATTGTAATCGCCCTGAACGACCTCGCCGGGAATGAATGTAAACTCTGTCGCGCCGACACGCGCGCCTTCAACTTCGGCCTGACCAATCTCTGCGGCAGACAGCACGGCTGTCAAATGCTGCCGCTGAAGACCGGGCTTGTTGCGGTTGGCGCGCACGCGCTCCGCCCGAAACGCTTTTCCCGTCACGAGCGAGAGAGCCAACGACGTGCGTATAATCTGCCCGCCGCCTTCTCCGTATGAGCCGTCAATGCTTAACATATAGATTTTTAGGCTAACTAATTCTTTACACTATTCATGGGCGGGCGCGCAACGGCTCGTCACGCTTCCAGTGTGCCCCGTCACACCTTTCATCCCCTTAGTCACAAAATGCTCGCTTTTATTAAGTAATTGTAACTATAATCGAACGCTCGCATAGAATGGCGCGGCGTGTACGGCAGCAGGAGTTTTCCAGCTTTTGACGCACGACAGCAGCCTCGCCCAAACTTTCATCAGCCATCAATTCAATCAACAGGAAACCCGGTTTGCCAACTTTGAGATGCGGAACGGCTTGATTCTATTCCGCGAAAGAGGAGAGAGAAGCGCATGAAAAGACGTGAATTTTTGCTGAAAGGCTCCATCGCAGCGGCTGCGGTTGCGACCAGCGACCTCTGGCTCAACAAGATTATCGCGGGAGAGAATCCCCCGAAAAATCTCCCCATTCTCGACACATATTTTCAAGTCAGCAAAGCGGAGATGGACAAGCTGCTCGCCGTCTGTCTTTCCAAGGGAGCGGACTTTGCAGATTTGTTCTTCGAGCATACAGTCACTTCCATCCTCTCTTTTGAAGAGGACATGGTGAAGTCTGCGCGGCGCGGCATCGTGCAAGGGGTCGGCATCCGCGCCATCAAGGGCGATCAGGTGGGCTTTGCCTTCTCGGAAGATTTGACGATGGAGAACATGATGCAGGCAGCGCACGCCGCCGCCGCCATCGCCAATGACAAGAACGCGCGCGTCAAGGCCAAAGCCATCGGCGAGATTCGCCCCAAGAATCTCTATCCCATCGGCGAGCTTGCCACGACCTCCGACCTTTCCAAAAAACTCTCCTTCATACAGGAAGCCAACAGCGCGGCCAAAGCTTACAGCCCGAAAATTATCCGCGTCAGTTTGGGCTTTAACGATGAAGTCAAGTATCTGGCCTATGCCAACTCGGACGGCGTGAGCTGGCAGGACATGCAGCCTCTCTTTCTATTCAATACTACCTGCATCGCCGAAGACGGGACGCAGCGACAGACCGGCTACGATGCAGGCGGCGGGCGCATCGGCCTCGAATATTTTTCCAAGAAACGCAATGCGGCGATGATCGCCAAAGAAGCAGCGCGGCTCGCGGTCTTGAACCTGAGCGCGCAGGATGTAGAAGCGGGGCCGCAGACGGTCGTGCTCGGCAACGCCGACAGCGGCATCCTCCTGCACGAAGCGGTCGGGCACGGACTCGAAGCGGATTTCAATTACAAGAAGCTCGCTAACTATTCCGGGCGCGTCGGGCAAAAGGTCGCTTCAGAGCTTTGCACCATCGTTGACGAAGGCACGTTC
>JACMLC010000117.1 GCA_014379795.1 Pyrinomonadaceae bacterium | reverse complement strand
GTGCGCGACCTCCCGCGCTGTTGGTGGAAGTAAAGATGTCCGGTTGCGCCGGAAGCACTTGCACAGAGCCGCGCAGGATATGCCCCTTGATGCTGATAACCATCGGGTAGGTCGTGCCCGCCGCCGAGGTGACAGGCAATCCCGGCGGGACGACGAAAACGATCTGGCGGCGGCTGACGGAATACAGTCCCGCCGCAGCGCTGTTGATGGACAAAGAGACGCCGCCCAGCTCAACCGGCAGAGATGGTTTGCGCGTGTACGAGGCGGCTGTGTCCGGCACGTCCTTGAACGGGATAACATTACGGTTTGGGAACTGCACCACAGCCAGCATCCCCGGCGAAAGACCGGGCACAGTTACAGGAGTCACAGGAGTCGGCGTCGGGCTTGGTGTGGGCGTCGGGCTGGGGGTCGGCGTGGGCGACGCATTAGACACCGGACGCAAACTCGCTCCCGTCATATATTGGTCTGCGATATTGACTTCCGACAGCTTGTTCGGATTCAGCAGGTAGAAAACTTCCGGCGAAATATCACCGTTGCCACCGCCAAGCTCAGGCGATGCCAGCGAGAAAGCGATGCGCTGTCTCGTGTCGCTGTTGTACGGCTGCATCGAAGAGAGAATGATCGTCAAGGCCGGTATCCTTGTCAGACGCACAAAAGATGGAGTCGCCCCGACAGGCAAAGTTGCGGCATAGATTTGCGGCGGACGGGTCAACTCCGGATTCAGGCCGTCGCTGGCAGTTGTCGGAATCGTGCCGTCGGCTTTGAAGTTCAAGCGCGAGGCGAACACAACTGAACCGGGTGTCAAGCCCGTGTAATCCGTAAAAACCGGAAAGCGCAATACGTCGCTGCCCAGAGTTGTATCGTCTGCGCCGCGTGCGCCGACTTTGGCAAAAGTATTGGTCGTGACGTTGTAGATAAAGACCGTGGTGGTTGACAGGTTCGCTCCCGGAGTGGCGTTGTTCAGGTCTGCGGTAGATTCAAAAGCGATCAGATTTCCGTCACGGCTGATGCGCCGACCCGGACTCAGGACATTGACGATGTTGCCCGGCGGCCTGGTGGTTCGCGTGACCTGCTTGTTCAAGATCACTGCGCCGGTGGTGGCGTCCACGTTGGCATAGTAAACTTCCAGATTATTATCAGCGTTATTGCCTGTCCCCATGCCCGTGTCCGGGATGTTCGCATTCGAGCCGTAAGCTATCCGCACGGTCGTGCCCCCGAGCGTACTGGAAAGCGATGGGTTCGAGTTGGCGATGGTCTGTGTAATGTCAATTGTTTGCGTGTTCGTCAACTGCACCGCTGTCGCCGGAGCGGTAATTCTGGAAATAAAAATCTCGGAGTTACCGTCTGCGTTCAAGTTGGGCGCGGGAGCCGTGCTGACGTTCCGGCTTGAGACGTAAGCGAACAAAGGGCCTTCGTTAATGCCCGGGTCACGATTATCCTCACCGACAATCGGCGAAATGATCTGGCCGTTGGAGGCGGTAAAACCGCCTATCGGCAGGCGGCTCGCGGGCGTATTGGTGACGCGCGTAAAAATTCCGGTAGCCAGATTGCTGACGGGCTGCTCGTCGCCGCTCGACAAATCAACGGTCGGATTCGCCACCGCCGGGACTTCATAAATCCAGATTTCCTTATTGGCGTCTGCGAGCAACGCATCGCGGTCGGCGTTTGAGAGATTGTTCGCGTCGAAATTTCCCGGCGTAGAGGGATTACCGCCCGACGGCGTCAGGCTATTCGCATTCGAGCAAAAGATTATAAAGCGTCCATCGTTGCTGATGACAGGCTTGTTGTTGATAAGCTCGACACGGATATTAGTGATGAGAGTTGACGAGAGGGCTATATCATTGAGCCGGCTCTTGGTATTCGTGATTTGAAAGATGCGGCGTTGCGCGTAGTCAACAATAAAGACTTCAAGGTTGCCGTCGGAGTTATCCGGATTCAGACCGTTGGCAGGGTCTTTGGTGCCGAGGTCGCCGTATGACTCAAGGACTAGAAAGCGGCCATTGGCGCTCATGTCAGCCACGAAAGACTGGCGAGCCGTAGCGGTAAGCTGCGATACAAACGAATCGGTCTGCGCGCTGGTTGAAACAAAAGCGCCACACGCCAGTATGAACGCGGCCACAGAAATTGAAAGACGAAATAAAAACTTCACTGGTAATCCTCCGAAGGGTTACGATAACGGATGCAATTTGAGATAGGCAAGAAAAAGCTCAATTAAAATTCAAACGGCGCATGATGCACGGCTTGCGCTCGACCTGAGCGTTCAAAAGGCGGCATTTTACGCGTAAGCAAGCTGCCAGCGCAAGCCAGCCCACACAGGATTCGGCGGCAATCCTCACAGCCAAACGTCTCAAGCTCCATCAAATGCTATAAATAAAGATTATTAACGGGGGCAGCGCCGGCGAATCCGGCAAACCGGCAATTAATCAAAGCATCATTTCAGATGCCGTGTTCTGTGAGAAAGTTGGCAGTTGGCAGTGTGCAGTTGGCAGTAAAAAGACAAAGCTATTCAACCTGTCTTGTCTGCTAACTGCCAACTGCCAACTGCTAACTAATCTTTTACTTGAAACGCTGGCCGATCTGCTCTGTCCCGAAAGCGCCGATGCCGTTGAGCCGGAAGCTAAAGACAAAGCGATTTTCGTTGCGCAAGCCGACGTTGAAAGTGTAGTTCTGCACCGTCACCGCGCAGCAGTCAAAGGCGTAGCCGAGCGTCGCGGTCGAGCTGATGAGGGACGAGCTGCCGTCTTGAGGCCGGTTCTGAAAGTCGAAGAACAAAGAGATGCCGCCGAACAATCCGCGCTCCGTGTTTCCGATAAAGACGGACGGACTCCACTGCGAGCCTTGCAACGTGCCCGGCTCATTCTTCGCCACATCGCTGAATTGCTCTAAGGTCTGAGACAGCTTGATGGCGCGCGTGTAATAGAAAGTTTGAAATGCTTTGATGAGCGGGAGATTGAGGCCGAACGAGACAGACAGGTTGCGAAAGCCGCCGCCCTGCACGTCTATGTCTGTGCGCACGTCCGCGAACAAATTGCGCTGCGGGCGATACCGCGCCTCTATATTAACTGGCGAGAAGCGGCGGGGCACGCCGCCAAAGGTAAAGCCCGAAAAAGTATTGATCGGGTAGAACTGGTTGCGGCGTCCGGGTTCCAAAGCTCCGCCAAAATAAGGGTCGAAGAAATACTTGCCGCGCACGGTGATGGTCAGAGCTTCGTAAGGCTGGCTCGAAGATGATTCCTGCCCGCCGCGAGCCGCCGCGCGCGCGCCGTCAGGACTCACGTTCT
>JACMLC010000116.1 GCA_014379795.1 Pyrinomonadaceae bacterium | reverse complement strand
TGATCGGGCGCGGAATTCTTGGTAATAAGACGAAGGGCGGCTTTTATAAGCGGCAGAAGGGCGAGGGCGAGAAGCAGGAGATTTGGACGCTCGAAGCGGCCTCGCTTGAATATAAGCCGTCGCAGAAAGTGAAATTGCCCTCGCTCGACATGGCGAAGAACATAGAGAACACGGGCGAGCGCACAAAAGCCTTAGTGTGGGGCAAGGATCGCGCGGGCGCGTTTTTGTGGAAGACTTTATCGCGCACTTTGCGTTATGCGGCAAATCGCATTCCTGAGATCGCAGACACGGTAATCGAGGTTGATCGCGCGATGAAGTGGGGCTTTGCATGGGAGCTTGGAGCCTTTGAGACTTGGGATGCCATCGGCGTCGAAAAGTCGGTTGCGCGCATGAAGGAAGAAGGCCAGAGCGTTCCTGCGAACGTGCAGGCGATGCTTGATGCGGGCGCAACATCTTTTTATAAAGAAGAGAACGGGCAGAAGTTTTATTTCGATTTCGCAACGGGCGCATACGTGCCGCTCGTTGAGATGCCGGGCGTCATCATCCTGAAATCCGCCAAAGACCGCACGGGCGTCGTGAAGAAGAACGCGGGCGCATCGCTGGTGGATTTGGGCGACGGCGTCGCGTGTCTTGAGTTTCACTCGAAGATGAACGCCATCGGCGGCGACACGCTTCAGATGTTGAAGCAGTCGCTGGCCGAAGTTGAAAAGAATTTCGTCGGCCTGGTGGTCGGCAATCAGGGCGTGAATTTTTCGGTCGGCGCAAACCTGATGCTGCTCCTGCTGGAAGCGCAGGAAGAGAACTGGGAAGAGATAGACATGATCATCCGCGCGTTTCAGAACGCGACGATGAGTTTGCGCTATTCCGCGAAGCCGGTCGTGGTCGCGCCGTTTCAGATGACGTTCGGCGGCGGCTGCGAGATGGTCTTGCACGGAGACCGCGTGCGCGCGGCGGCAGAGACTTACATGGGCCTGGTCGAAGTCGGCGTCGGTTTGATTCCGGCGGGCGGCGGGACGAAAGAGATGACGTTGCGCGTGCTGGATTCGATTCCAAAGGGCGTGACGGACGCAGACCCTTTCCCCTTTATCAAGCGCGCGTTTGAAACCATCGCGATGGCAAAGGTCGCGACCTCCGCCGAAGAAGCGCGCTCGCTTGGTTTTCTCTCCGCAGACGATTCCGTTTCGATGAACAGTGATCGCTTGATCGCAGATGCCAAGCAGGAAGCGCTGTCTTTGGCCGCGACCGGATATGTCCAGCCGCAACAGCGGACTGACATTCTCGCGCTTGGCAACCCTGCGCTCTCGACCCTCAAGCTCGGCATACATCAAATGGTGCGCGGCGGTTTTATCTCCGAATACGACGCGCTGATCGGCACGAAGCTGGCGCACATTCTGACGGGCGGCGACTTGAATCATCCGACGCGCGTCTCAGAGCAGTACCTGTTAGACCTTGAGCGCGAAGCTTTTCTTTCCTTGTGCGGCGAGCGCAAGACGCAGGAGCGCATCGGCCACATGCTCAAGAGCGGAAAACCCTTGCGCAACTAGCTTAAAACGGACTAGGAGTTGAAGATGAGCGCGAAGTCTTCACACGCAGAGTTGAACGGTTTGCTCAACGAGGCACAGGCCGTCACGGTTGAGACGCAAAGAGAGTTCGGCCAGTTGAACGCAGAACAGCTTAACTGGAAACCGTCTGCTGAAGAGTGGAGCATAGGGCAGTGCTTCGAGCATTTGATAATGACCAACGAAACTTTTTACCCTGATCTGGACGAGCTTCTCAGCGGCGAAAAGCGGCGTACGTTCTGGGAGCAACTGCCGCTGCTGCCCGGTTTATTTGGAAAGCTGATTATTAGCCGAGTGCGCCCGGACTCCGGCAAGAAATCAAAAGCTCCAAAAGTCTTTGCCCCGTCTCAGAGCGAGATTGACAGCCGCGTTATCGAAAAATTCGTCGCGCATCAAAACGAGCTGGCAGAGAAATTGAGGGCGACAGAAAAGATGGATTTGCGCCGCGTTAAAGTCACTTCGCCGGTCGCAAAGTTTGTGACCTACAGCCTCTTGGATGCCTTCACGATTCTGGTCTTTCACGAACGGCGACACTTTCAGCAAGCGCAGAGAGTTTTAGCAGCGAACGGATTTCCGCGCTCCTGAACGGACTTTAAGAGGCGGTTGGAAAACGCAAGGGACACCCTGACTCAATTCTTTGCGTCTTCGGTTTTATCTTTGCGCCTTTGCGAGAAATATCAACTTTTCGCGCAAAGGCGCAAACAAAGAAAGACTCAAGGCGCAAAGAAGAATTTAAGAGATGTCCGAATCTTTCCGAACAAGGTTGACGCGCTGGGGCTTTAATTTCTTCCCGGCTTACAGGGGAACGGGCGGGCGTCTGACTTACATCGCGGATGATTTTCACGAGATACGCGTCAAGCTGCCTTTGAACTGGCGCACGCGAAATTACGTCGGGACGATTTTCGGGGGCAGCATGTATGGCGCGGTTGACCCGCTCTACATGGTCATGCTCATCAAGATTCTGGGGAGCGGTTATGTGGTCTGGGATAAGGCCGCGACCATTCGTTTCAAGCGACCGGGACGCGAGACGCTGTACGCAGAGTTCAAGGTAACGCCGGATGAAGTCGAGCACATCAAAGATGAGTTGACGCGCAGCAAATCTATTGATCGAATTTTTCACGTAAACCTCATCAACGAGGCCGGAAAGGTTCATGCCGAAGTGGAAAAGACGATTTACATCGCTTCCAAAGCATGGAGCGAAAAAAAAGCGGAGCAGGAACAAGCCGTAGCAGTTTAAGGCGCGTATGATCAAGAACACACACGAGCGCATTATCCACGCACAAGTGTCAGAGGTCGGCAGCCTGATTGATGGCTTGGCTTCGCGTGATGATGCCTTGTGGCCTGCGACGAATTGGCCGCCGATGCGCTTTGACCGCCCGCTCCGGGTCGGCGCGGTTGGAGGCCACGGCCCCATCAGATATTTTATCGAATCATACGAACCATCGCGCAGCATCACGTTTCGCTTTACCGCGCCAAAGGGTTTTATAGGGACGCACGGTCTTGCAGTAGAAGAGATTGCGCCGAATGTCGTGCGGCTTCGTCATGTCCTGACGATGCGCGTGAAAGGTTTAGCCAGATTGTCTTGGCCGCTCGCGTTTCGCTGGCTGCATGATGCTTTGGTTGAAGACGCGCTTGACCGTGCGGAGGCGCACTTTGCATCTAAGCCCTTGAATAAGAATCGTTGGTCGCTTTGGGTTCGGTTGCTCAGGCGATTAATGAGTCCGAGGAAAGCGGTGGTCGCGGCGAGAAAAGACGGGATGGCTACTGCACGAAAGTAGAAAAGTTAGAAAAGAGGAAAGAGATGAGAGACGCAGTAATCGTATCAGCCGTGCGGACGGCTGTCGGCAAAGCTCCGAAGGGAACTCTGAAAGACATGCGGCCAGACGAGATGGGCGCGGCGGTCATCAAAGAAGCGATGGCGCGTGCCGAAGGCTTGGAGGCGACAGAGATTGACGACGTGATTATGGGCTGTGCGATGCCGGAGGCGGAGCAGGGCATGAACGTCGCGCGCGCGGCGGCGATTCGAGCGGGCTTGCCGGTGGAAACATCTGCTATGACCATCAATCGTTTCTGCTCTTCGGGGTTGCAGTCCATCGCGCAGGCGGCTGACCGCATACGCACGGGCGGCGCGGAAGTCGTCGTCGCGGGCGGCCTTGAGACGATGTCCATGATTCCGATGGGCATGCTCGGCGCGGCGCCGTGGCGGAGGTGGCGGCCGTCCTCGTCGAGCAGCAGGATCGAGCAGAGCGAGCCCGGCATCTGCGCCTCGATCAGGGCCACGAGATGGCCGAGGGTGACCGAGAGCGGCGCGCCGGCGGCGAT
>JACMLC010000115.1 GCA_014379795.1 Pyrinomonadaceae bacterium | reverse complement strand
TGCTGCATGAGTGTACCAATCTCATAAGGACTGATTTAGAGGCTAGGTAGAACAACTTGTCTTCAACTAGCCTCTATATGCCGCGCACACCAAGAAGTGGATTCTTACCCTGACAGCGCATAGAGCCTTCCATCACTCCAGCCATAGCCGAACTTCTCAAGAAAGTTGACCGTATGCTGCTTTGTTGTCTGATAGTAGTTGTTGATTGCTTTCCGTAAATCGGCCATCGTCTCATGCCAGCAATGGTGCGAGACTTCTTCTTTCATGTACTTCCACGTCGCTTCTTTCGGGTTCTCTTCTGGGGTGTATGCCGGGAAGTGAATAATGTGGATGCGCGGATGTGTTTCTAACCACTCTGCAACTTCGTCGCTCGTGTGATGCGACGCTCCATCAACCCACAGCAGAAGCTGCCCGCGCGCATGTTCCGCCAACATCATCTCCAACCACTGAATAGTTGCGTCCGAGTCTTGCCAGTCAATGCAGAAAGTACTTGTCTCTTCTCCCGTGCCCAGATGAAGCGCACCGTAAATGTTCTCAGCTTGTTTCTCGCGCGCTCCATCGGCAACGAGCGGTTGCTGCCCTCGTCGGTTCCAGCGTCTGGCGAGGGTCGCTTCTAAGTAAACCTTGCTCTGGTCGCCCGCCAGTGGAACGACCCGCGCGCCGCTGGCAGCATACTTAGCTAAGACTTCTTCCGTTTCTAACACGAAGCGTGCTTGTTCTTCCGCACTGCGACGAATGTAGAGCTTACGCCCGCGCTGATAGCTCCACCCTATCTCACAGAGCAGTTTACGCACACCGCTTTTGCTGTAGCTGACCGAGTACTCAGCGCGAATCAGTTTTCTGATGGCTTTGGCTGTCCATCCGCTACCAACTTTTGTTCCCGGCATCGCTTCGCAAGTGAGCTTTTGTGTTAGTTCTTCAAGCTGTTCGACCTTTAAGAACCGCTGCCCATGTTCACCACCCCACCCCGGATGGTTCTTGAGCGCGTCGAGACCCGCCAATTGATAAAGCGTGACCCACTCGCTAATCGTTTCTTCATCAATCAAGAGAATGCGCCCGACCTCCCGATAGCTGTAACCTTGCGTCACGAGAATTGAGGCATGGTAACGCTGCCGTTCCGGTAACTTCGTCCGTCGGTCCTTATATCGCCGACATGCTTCCGCGTAATCTTCCTCACCAAGCACGTTTCATCTCCAGCACACAAATTTATCCGTCATCATCATTTTACATCAGTCGCTAATCCACTTCTTGGTGTAGCTTCCATATAGTTAGGTCAGCCCAATGAAAATTCGCCGCCATTAAATCTGCTCCCGTCAGATCAGCCTCAATAAGTTCTGCACTGTATAAGCCAGCATTATAAAGATTAGCCTTGGTAAGTTTCGCGCCAATAAGGCTTGTAGTATGAAAGCTTGCTTCCAACAATGATGCCTTATGAAGATTGACTCTATCTAAAATTGCTTCGTCAAAGTTAGCCCCATTTAATTCTTTTCTAGAGAGATTAGCTCCACTTAGATTAGGCTGTATTTCAGGAACATCCTCTCTCCACCTATTCCATATCTCTACTCCTTGCTCAAGAATCTTCAAATGTTTTGGATTAGCCATTGCGTTTAACTCCACTTTAACGAAACGCATCAACCAGCCTGCGCATGCAGGCGGCAGCATGTAGCCCCATGCGTGAGAGCGAGGACAGGTCAGAACCGCCTGCGGTAGCGGGCGGGTACTCAACCTTGAAAGAACCCGCCCGCTACCGCAGGCGGTTCTGACTTGATGTTTTATTACACCGTCTCGGATTTTGCTAAATTCCTCGGCTGGTCTACGTCGCAGCCTCTGCGGACGGCGATGTGGTAGGCGAGGAGTTGCAGGGGGATGACGGCTAAGATGGGCGAGAGCAGGTCGCTCGATTTGGGAATCTCGATGACGTGGTCGGAGACGGAGGCGGACATCTCGTCGCCTTCGGTCAAGACCGTGAGGACGACGCCTTCTCTGGCTTTGACTTCGACGATGTTGGAGTGCGTCTTTTCATAGCGCAGCTCGGAGGCGCGGTTGCCCTCTTCGCGCGGGTTGACGACGACGACGGGGAGGCGTTCGTCTATCAGCGCGTTCGGCCCGTGCTTCATCTCGCCCGCAGGGTAGCCTTCGGCGTGGATGTAGGAAATCTCTTTGAGCTTGAGCGCGCCTTCGAGCGCGACGGGAAAATTCAGGCCGCGCCCGAGATAGAGAAAATCCGTCGAGCGGAAAAATTCTTTCGAGAGTTCTTCGATCCCGTCAGCTTCGTTTAAGAGATGCTCAATCTTGACCGGCAGCTCTGCCAATTCCTGCGCGTGTTCTTTGGCTTCTTCCTGCGTGAGCGCGCCGCGCAGTTGTCCAAGATAAAGCCCAAAGAGATAAAGCGCGATCATCTGCGAGGTAAAAGCTTTGGTCGAGGCGACACCGATCTCCGGCCCCGCGTGCGTCAGAATCGTGCCGTCAGCTTCGCGCGTAATCATCGAGCCGTGAACATTGCAGATCGCCATCACCTTTGAGCCGTGCGTTTTGGCTTCGCGCAGCGCGGCGATGGTGTCCGCCGTCTCGCCCGATTGCGAGATGACGATGAGCAAAGTTTTTTCATCCAAGACGGGATCGCGATAGCGAAACTCGGAAGCGTAATCAACTTCGACGGGGATGCGCGCGAACTGCTCGATCATGTACTTGCCTGCAAGCCCTGCGTGCCAACTCGTGCCGCACGCTGCGATCTTGATGTAGTTGATGCTTTTAAAATCTTCCTCCGTGATGTTCATGGGGTCTAGGTAGACGCGGCCTGTGTCGAGCGAGATGCGTCCCTGCACAGTGTCGCGCAGGGCGCGCGGCTGCTCGTAAATCTCTTTAAGCATAAAATGCTTAAAGCCGCCCTTCTCCGCCATGATCGGGTCCCAGGTGATGCGTTGCTGCTGCGGCTCAACAGCATTCCCTTCAAAATCCATCACGCGCACAGCGTCTCTGGTCAAGATTGCAAGCTCGCCGTCGCCTAAGAAGAAAACATCGCGCGTGTGCTGCAAGATCGGCGGGATGTCTGAGGCGACAAAAAATTCGCCGTCGCCGAGGCCGATAACGACGGGCGGCCCCTGGCGCACGGAGATGATCGTATCCGGCTCGTCCGCGTTGATAATCGAGAGCGCAAAGATGCCTCTCAGGTCTGCGACGGTGCGGCGCACGGCCTTTTCAAAAGTGTCGCCCTCTTTCAAATATTCTTCGATGAGATGCGCTATGACTTCCGTGTCCGTCTCTGTGACAAAGCGATGGTCGCGCAGGCGCAGCCGCTCTTTGAGCTTGATATAATTTTCGATGATGCCGTTATGCACAACGACGATGCGCCCCGTGCAATCGCGGTGCGGGTGCGCGTTCTCTTCGGTCGGTCGCCCGTGCGTCGCCCAGCGCGTGTGCCCGATGCCGTATGTCCCGTCGAGCGGTTTTAAGCGAATCGCTTCTTCCAGATTCCGCAGCTTGCCTTCGGCGCGGCGCACATCTATCTGGCGCGCTTCGTCAACCACAGCGATGCCTGCCGAGTCGTAGCCGCGATATTCAAGGCGCTTCAGGTTGCTGAGGGCCGTTTCTACTGCCGGTCGCTGTCCGATATAGCCGGTGATTCCGCACATCGTGTTGTCTTTC
>JACMLC010000114.1 GCA_014379795.1 Pyrinomonadaceae bacterium | reverse complement strand
TGTTCAAGCACGCGCTTCCCGGCATCGAAGGCGTCGAACAGCTTGAGCAACTTGTCTTCTTTGACAAAGACGCCGCGCCGGACATCGAGCAGGCGATGACCTTGGAGGCGCTTGAAAAGCGCGGCGCAGAGCTGGATGCGCAAGACCCGTCCGCTTTTGAAGAATTGATAAATGAGATCCGGCCTGATGACTTGGCGACGATCATCTACACCTCCGGGACGACCGGCGAGCCGAAGGGAGTGATGCTGACGCAGGATAATTTCGTTTCCAACATCCTCTCGCTGACGAGCGTGCTGCCGATTTTGCCAAGCGACATCGCGCTCTCTGTCCTGCCGCTCTCGCATATCTTCGAGCGGACGGTCTTTTACGTCTTCTGTTGTAGCGGCGTCTCCATCTATTACGCAGCCTCGTTCGATCAGGTCGGAGAGTATCTGAAAGAAGTGCGCCCGACGATTATGACTGCCGTGCCGCGCCTGTTTGAAAAGGTCTATCACAAGATAGTCAAGAAGGGGATGAGCGCGGGCGGATGGAAGACAAAGCTTTTCGCGTGGGCACTGGCGTTGGGACAGCATTACGCCGAGCTGAAAGACAAGCGCGAGCGCGTGCCGCCGCTGCTGGAAATCAAGCAGATGATTGCCGATAATCTTGTCTTCTCAAAATGGCGCGAGGGCATCGGCGGGCGGCTACGCTTTTTCGTGTCGGGCGGCGCGGCGCTTTCTCCGCATCTCTCTTACGCTTTCCTCGCCGCGGGCATTCCGGTCTTACAGGGGTTCGGCATGACCGAAACCTGCATCGTCTCTGCGAATCGCCCGGAAGACAATCGAGTCGGCTCGGTCGGCCTGCCCTTTCCCGGCATAGACGTGAAGATCGCTGGCGACGGGGAAATCTTAGTGCGCGGGCGCAACGTCATGCGCGGCTATTACAATCACGCGGAAGCGACCGCAGCGGTGATGCAGGACGGATGGTTTCAGACGGGCGATGTCGGCCACATGGACGAGGGCGGGCATCTCTACATCACGGATCGCAAGAAGGATTTATTTAAGCTCTCAAACGGCAAGTACGTCGCGCCGCAACTCGTCGAAAGCTTTATCAAGCAGAGCGAGTTTGTCAATCAGGTCGTCGTCATCGGCGCAGGCCGCAAACAACCCGCAGCCCTCATCGTCCCCGACTGGGAAGCCTTAGCAGACGCCGTCGCGGAAGCAGACGCAAACGCCCCGAAATCTCACAAAGAGCTGAGCCAGCACCCGGCGGCCATCAAGCTCGTGCAAACGGACGTGGCCGCTCTGACCAAAGAGCTACATGACTATGAGCGCGTCCGCCGCGTCGCCCTCCTGCACGAAGAATTCACCATAGACGGCGGCGAATTGACGCCCACGCTCAAAGTCAAACGCCGCGTCGTTGACGAAAAATACCGCACCCTGATAGACGAGCTGTACGGCGAGTCTTGATTTGGAAAGGATATTTAAATGAAGAGTGTGCATAAATCGAAGTGCTTTTTTCTCAATGATTTCGCTGATTTTGCATGAATCCTAGCTCCGAGTTTTT
>JACMLC010000113.1 GCA_014379795.1 Pyrinomonadaceae bacterium | reverse complement strand
TGGCGCACTTACGGCGCAGGCATCGGCCCCTATGTCTTCACGCCGCGACTGATTGACGGAGGCCGCATACAGCTTCCCAACCGCGCCGCTTACAACCCGGACGGCACATCATGGGGCATCGAGAACGTCGGCGTCAGGCCGGATTACCCGGTCGAAATCACGCCGCGCGACTTGATCGCCGGACGCGACCCGCAACTGGAAAAAGCCGTGCAGGTGGCTCTGGAAGAGATGAAGCGGACGCCGCAGGTCATGCCAAAGCGGCCAAAGTTTCCGATACACAAGTAAAGGTAAAAGTAAAAAGGCAAAAGTGAGGAAAGCATTTAAGCTCGCTTCACTTTTGCCTTTTTACTTTCGCTTTGCGTTTTTATGGTAAGGAAGAAATGCCCCTCACCGTGCATGGTGTAGGTATTTGAGCTATCATTAAATTCATACTGTGATGATAGGTCTACGCTGTCCTAAATGTGGAAGCTCGCGCGTGCGGCGCGGGTATGAAACGCCGCCTCTGGCGCTTCGCTTACTCGGCGTTCACGGGCTGTTGTGTGATGGCTGCAATCTGAGCTACAGAGGCTTTGCTGTGCCCGGAACTGTGTCGGAGCATACGAGCCGGAAATCTCGCAATTATCGAAGACGGGAAGTCGCGGAGGAAGATGAACAAGCTGCGCATGAGGTTGAGCAGCAAAGGATGGGATATGCGCGGCGCGTCAAGCGGCATGAGGAAGGCGCGCAGCCGTCCGAAGTGCTCTCGTTTGCATGGTACTACGTTAAGCTGCGAGTCAAAGTCATCGTCGGCGCTCACCATACCTCTCGCCCGCTCAGCATCAAATATCGCTGGCGCAACTGGCAACACTGGGAGCGTCAGAAACGCTCTTGACCCGTTAAGTGCGTACCCGGTGCTCTGCGGCGTAGCTGTACGCGCACCATGCCGAAACGATGTGGCAAACCCAGCCGAGCGTGCCGCCCGTCCCGATCCAGAAACCGGGTGTGAATAGCAGCCAGAGAATGCCCGCCAGAATCCTGCCGTTATAAAGCTGGCCGATACCGGGAATGATAAAACTGAGAGAGCCTGCCAGAAATGGATCGCGCATCTTGATGAAAACCTCCGCGTCCATATACGCCAAGACCGGCGCGGTGGTTCAAGGAAAAGCAACTGACAGTATAAATTTGAGGGCTGGTGTAAAGAAGCTCGAAGCAAGCGAAGAATAAATTACTCTTTGCGTTTCTTTGCGCGATTTCTCTTTGCGATCTTTGCGGTTAAGTGCTTTTTAACGCAAAGGACGCCAAGAAGAACTGCGCAAAGAAACGCAAAGAGTGCCTGATTCTGCTTTCTGATTTATGGCATGACCGGAATTTTATCGTGCCTTGACTCTTAACTCATGTCGCCCGGCTCTCGCTCGACGCGCCTGACATCCACTATCTCTCCATGAAATGTTTGAAGGAGTTGTTGAACTGCCGGATGCTGCTCTGCATACTCACGCAGGCGTTGCTGTTCGCGCCGCTCTTCTTCCTCTTTTGAAGTTGCCGCGCCTCCACCTTCGCCGCCGCCGGAATCTGCGCGTTCCCTGACACTGATACGCACGCCCATATCGCGCCCCAAAAGCTCGCGGCAGACTTCGCGCAGGATTTTGACGCTGTCGGGCTTGGCTAAAGTATCGCGCAGGTGCTTGGCTTCCGGCGCGAATACGATAGCCAGCTCGTCGCCTTCGACGCTGGCCTTGCGCGCTCCGTCAAGCGCAGTCACCAGAAACATGCGCCGCCGTTTCTCAAGCGCGGCCTTGATACTTTCGATGATTGATCCTGTCGCAGCAGGCGCAGGAGCGGCTTCTGCTGCTTCGACGCTCGCGGGCGTTGGTTGAACGGTTGAAGGCGGCGGCACGGCGTTCTCGTTTTCCGAAGGCGTAACGGCTGGAGGCACGAGCGTGAGGACGGGCGCGGCGGCGGATGAAGGCGTGCCGCCGACGCCACTGAACGGCGGCTCTTCAGCCGGAAGAGACGCGCGCGGCGGCTCGTCTTTCTCGACCGTCTGGCTTACAGCGCCGCCCGCACGTGAACCGGATGCGCCGGAGATTTTCGGCTGCTTGCCGCCCGCGCCTGCCGGATTGCTGCTGCCGCTCGCAGCCGTCGGCGGCGTGCGCTTGAGCGCGGGCGCTGTGCCCGTGCGGGCTGATTCTTCGAGCGCATCGAGACGTTCTATAATCTGCTTGAGCGGAGCGAGCCTGCGCATCTCCATCAGCTTGAAAAGGCCGACTTCGAGTTGATAACGCGGGTGCGCGGCGGTGCGCAAACTGTTTTCGGTTTCCGTCAGCGAATGAAAAAAGCGGATCAGGTCTGATTCGGTAAAGGCAGCGGCCTGCCGCTTCAGCTCTTTACCGCCTGAAGCGTTTGATTCCAGAAACTCAGCCGTCTCGCCGGAGACTTTGACGACCAGCAAGTCTCGCAGGTGCGCCAGCAAATCGCGGCAGAAATTACGCAGGTCGTGCCCGCGCATCACCAGATCATCTACGACCGCGAGAGCTTCTCTTGCATTGCCTTCGGCGATGCCGTTCACGACGCGCGCGAGCACCTCAACGCCTGCAATGCCGAGCGCGGCTTCAACATCCTCAGCCTTTATCTTGTCGCCGGAAAAACTGATGACCTGATCGAACGCGCTCTGCGCATCACGCATAGAGCCTTCTCCGGCGCGTGCGATGTCGCGCAGGGCGTCGTCTGTGATACTGATTTTTTCCGCGTCCGCGATGAGGC
>JACMLC010000112.1 GCA_014379795.1 Pyrinomonadaceae bacterium | reverse complement strand
TGAAACAGCTTGCTGTTCAAGGCATCGAACGGGTCGTGCCCTGCATAATCGCGCTCGCGACACCACGCAGCCAGACGCTTGTAGGCACGCTCAAGCTCGCTGCTGGCAAGTCGCGCGGCGCTCACGGCCTGCTGCTCACAGACGTTTCAATCCTGCGCGGCGTCTCGATAAAACTTTCCTGCCACAGCTCGAACATCAGCAGCGTCCAGAGTGACTTGCGATGATTGGCGACGCCGCGTTCATGCTCGTCAAGCAGTCGCGTCACAAATGCCGGGTCGAACAATCCGCTCCGGCGCACGCGCTCAGGCGAGAGCAGATCGCGCGCGAGCGGGCGCAAGCTGCCCTTTATCCATTCCGCGATGGGGATGCCAAAGCCCTTCTTGCCGCGTTTAGTGACGAACGCTGGGAGCAGCGGCGCGACCGCACGCTTCAAAATATATTTTGTGGTGCGTCCGCGCAGCTTGTAATCGGCGGGCAAGGATGCCGCGAACTCCGCGACGCGCGGATCTAAGAAAGGCGCGCGGACTTCCAAAGAGACGGCCATGCTGGCGCGGTCAACTTTCGTCAGAATGTCTTCGGCCAGATAGAGCCGCGTGTCCAGGCTCTGCATCCGCTCCATCGTATTGTCAGCATCGCATTCATCAAGCAGCCTGCGCGCGTCGCTGTAAATGTCGCTGTTCGTGACGCGCTTTACTTCATCGGTCAATAGCATTTCCTGCTCTGAAGGCAGAAAAGAGCCGAACCAGATATGATGCCGCGCGACCTCATCATAATTTGCGCCCGCGACAAATCGTCGCGCCTTGTAATCGAAGGAAAGATTTTTGGTTTTGACCGGCAGCAGTTTGACCAGAGGCTCTACAATTGCGCGGCGCATGATGACAGGCAACTTATCGTAAATGTGCGCCAGCTTATGACCAAAGTACATCGGATAGCCCGCGAATAATTCGTCGCCGCCATCGCCGCCCAAAGCGACCGTCACATGCTTGCGCGTAAAGCGCGAGAGCAAATAAGTCGGAACCAGCGAAGGGTCGCTCAGAGGCTCGTCCATCCAAGAGCCTATCTCGCCAACGAGATTCGCGGCGAGGTCAACGCTCAAACGTTCTTCGTGATGGTCTGTGCTTAAGAACTTGGCGACCGCACGCGCGTAAGCCGATTCGTCAAAAGAGCTTTCCGCGAATGAGATGGAAAAAGTCTTGACCGTTTCCGATGAAGCCTGCACGGCGAGCGCAGCCACGCTCGAAGAATCCACGCCGCCGGAGAGCAGCACGCCGAGCGGCACGTCCGAAACAAGGCGCATCCTGACCGAATCGCTCAAGAGCTTTATCAAATGTGCGGCAGCTTCATTCTCATCCGGCACGGGTTGCTGCGTCTTGTAGCTCAGACACCAGTAACGCTCAACCTCAACCCGGCCATCCTCAAGCGTCAGCGTGTGCGCCGCCGGAAGCTTCTGTATGCCCTCGTAAATCGAGAGCGGCGCGGGCACATAATCAAATGAAAGATATTGACGAAGCGCAGCGAGGTTCAGGCTCGGGCGCACG
>JACMLC010000111.1 GCA_014379795.1 Pyrinomonadaceae bacterium | reverse complement strand
GGCGCGGGCACATCCTTTTCCGGCCCTATAAAGTCAATCAGTTCGGAGGCGTAACGGCGCGTCATACGCTCAAGCTCGCCGATGGACATCTGAAATGGATCGCAAATCACGCCGCCCTTCCCGCCGCCGAATGGCACGTTGACGACCGCGCACTTCCAGGTCATCCATGCCGCCAGAGCGCGCACTTCATCTATGTTCACGTCGGGCGCATAGCGTATGCCGCCCTTCGCGGGGCCGCGCGCAAAGTTGTGCTGGACGCGAAAACCCTCAAAGACCTCGATGCGCCCGGAATCCATCCGCACGGGGATATAAACCTTGATCTCACGATTCGGCACGCGCATCACCGCGTACAAGTCCGGGTCTAGATCGAGCAGTTGCGCCGCGCGGTCAAAGCGCGACATCATGGCCTCGAACGGATTGTCTTCCCTGACGCGCCTTGTGTCATCTACCATTGCATTTGCCATAATCTTCTCCAGAACAGTAATAAGTGACAGGTGACAAGTGACAAGCAGGAACAAGTTTTTATCTTGTCACCTGTCACTCGTCACTTGTCACTGTTTTAAGATTTCATTCATCGCTCCCGTGCGATATCCGTGCAGATCGAGCGTGACGTAGCGAAAGCCGAGAGCGCGAAAGTTTTCCGCCAGTTGCTCAACGACTTCTCGATTGAGCGCGCGGTCAAGCTCTGCGGGCGAAATTTCCAGACGCACGAGCTGGTCGTGATGGCGCACGCGAAATTCCCTAAAACCCATCTCGCGCATAATCTCTTCGCCGCGCTCAACCGTTGACAAACGCTTGATAGTCACCTGCGTACCATACGCGATGCGCGAAGAGAGACACGGACTCGCGGGTTGATTCCACGTCGGAAGTCCCGCGCGCAGGCTCAGCTCGCGCACTTCGCTTTTGCTCATCCCGACTTCGATCAGCGGGCTGCGGACTCCGTGTTCCTTTGCGGCCTCGCGCCCCGGGCGGTAATCGCCAAGGTCATCCGTCGTCGAGCCGTCAATCACAAAAGCATAGCCGCGCGCTGCGGCCAGAGGCGCGAGTTTGCCGTACAACTCTGTCTTGCAAAAATAGCAACGGTTCGGAGCATTCTCCAAATAACGCGGATCGCTTACTTCCTCTGTCCGAATCGTTTCGTGTTGAAAGCCGAATTGGCCTGCAAGCTCCAACACCTGTGCGCGCTGATGTTGCGCGAGGCTCGCAGAGTCTCCGGTCACACAGAGCGCACGCTGCTTCAACTCTTCGGTCGCAATCAGAGCCACATAGCTGCTATCCACACCCCCTGAGAAAGCCACCACCGCAGACCTCATCTCGCGCATCAACCCGCGCAAGCGACTCTCCTTCAGCGCAGCTTCAGCAGAGACCGTAGCCACAGCCTCTGCACTTTCCTCTCCACTAATCAGACAACTGCTCACAGCTTAAACTTCGCTCCGGCGGCATGAAACAAACGCTTATCCGATTGCCTCTTCCGCATCTTCAAAACTAGCTTTTTGGATTGAATCTTACGCGCCGCGCATGTTATCCCAAGCATCCGCTTGAGCGCAACCACATCATCAAAGAAAGTGACCGGAGACATTGAAAGAGTAAGTTTTTTCTTTCTCTTCATCATACTTTCCCCAACCTCCTTTCTGTTCCGAATCCGCGTAAATTTGATATACTTCGCGCGCGAGGTAATAAAGCCCTATGACTGATTTAATCAATCGCTCTGAAGATATTCTTGGCGGCACGCCTGTTTTCGCGGGGACTCGCGTGCCTGTGCAGACCTTATTTGATTATCTTGAAGAAGGCGATAATCTAGACGAGTTCCTAGATGACTTTCCAGCCGTCACCCGTGAACATGTTATTAAAGTTCTTGAGAAAATGAAGGAAACATTGCTGTCGCAAGAATATGAGAGTGCTGCTTGACGAGTGTGTGCCGCGCAAATTAAGGCGAGAGCTAACCGAGCATGAAGTCCTCACAGTCACGGAGCGCGGATGGTCTGGCATTGAGAATGGAAGCCTCTTGGCTTTAGCCGCAGTGGAGTTTGAAGTCTTCCTTACAGTTGACCAAAATCTGAAATACCAACAGAACCTCAAAGCATTCAACATCGGAATCATTCTCCTGACCGCGAAAAACAATCGCCTGAAGACGTTGTTGCCTTTAATGCCTGAAGCCAGAGAGGCTTTAGAAAATATTAAGGCCGGTGATTTTATTCGCGTGGGCGGTAGCTGAGAAGCCATCACAATGAGGCAACCGATAGCATCTCGCTCAAACTCCACCGCTTCGTTCTTTATCTCATGACACGAATAATTGTTGGCGAACCGGACGGCTTGCAGTATCGTACCTCAAGCACGAGAGGTGAATTTGTATGTATTGTCCAACATGCGGGACGGCGATGGCACAGGAACTCAGCTACTGCAATCGTTGCGGGGCTAACCTGAGCGCGCTTAAGGAAGGCGGCGTGTCTAAATCAACGGCCAAGTCGGTCGAGTCAATGGTGTGGGCAATCGTCATCAACACGGCTACGATATTGGGAATCATGATTGCGGTGATGGCTCTCATGATGAGCATGCGAATGAGTCAGGGGTTAATCACTTTGTTCATGTCAATGATGTTTCTGTTATTGACGGTGATTGACGGCATCCTCATCTGGCAACTCTTTCGCTTTACCAATCGCGCCAGAGAAGCGGCGGACGCGACTCCGCCCGCGAGATTCGACACGAAGGAGCTTGCAGCACAAAGAGAGCAGCAACAGCTTATTGACGCGCGGGAAAGCGTCGCAGACGAGACGACGCGCAGGTTTGAGCCGCAATACGAAGAACGTAAGGCAAAGTGAAGTTATGTGCTTGCGCTTTATGCGGTATAATGTAAATTGCTATGGATATAAATCTCATCCAATCTGATCCAAATGTGATGATGGGGAAACCTGTTATCGCGGGCACTCGCATCACAGTAGAACTTATCCTCGAAAAGCTGGCTGCTGGTGAATCTGTTGATGAAATTCTCGAAGCTCATCCACGTCTAACTAGAGAAGGTATCTTGGCTGCTTTAGCGTATGCGGCTGAATCTCTTCATAGCCCGCCTCCAAAGAAAGCCGCATGAATCTACTTGCAGATGAAAGCGTTGATCGGCAAGTCGTGGAGCAATTGCGGCAGGATGGTTATGAGGTTTTGTACATTGCCGAAATGGAGCCGGGTGTCACAGATGACGTTGTTCTCGAACGAGCAAATGAAAAGGCCGCATTGCTTATCACCGCAGATAAAGATTTCGGCGAGTTGGTATTCCGCGAAGGTCGGCTCACATCAGGCGGCGTGGTCTTAATCCGTCTAGCGGGGTTGTCGGCAGAGCGAAAAGCTGAAATCGTGTCAAAGGCTTTTAGAGAGCGTGTGTCAGAACTCAGCCTTAGATTCAGCGTTATTGCTCCGGGAAACATCAGAGTTCGTCTGAAGCCCTGATACATTATCCCGCGCACAACAATTTGGGGTGTCTCTTCTTTGCGTTCTTTGGGGTTAAAGTTTTTACGCAAAGTACACGTATGACACTTTAAGCTTCCTGAAAATTCAGAGCGCGTGCCGCCTCTTCGATGACTGCGAAGAGTTGCTCGCGCTCTCGCTCATCCGTCGCCTGCCTGTAGTTTGCCAGCAGCTCTTTCAGTGTGGCGAGGTCTTTGAAAACGCCAGCGTTCTCAATCGGCGGCGTCAGGTAGGAAATCAGCTCCGCGTAAGAGCGACGCTTGGCGATGGAGCCTTCGGAGGGATTGTTGACGCTATAAATATAAATGTTCGGCAGCTCTCCAATCAGCCTGTCAGGCCAGCAAGAGGCGGACATCCCGACCTGTTTGCCCGGCATAAATTCCATCGCGCCGTGCGTGCCGACATGCACGACTGCATCCGCCTTTAAAACTTTTTCGAGGTAAGTGTAGAGAGCCATAAAGCCATGATGCGGCGCGCCGCTCTGCGCCATCATCAAGCGCATCGGGTCGCCTTCATAACCGAAGGTCGGCTGCACGCCGATAAAAACGTTTCCCAGTTGCATGCCCTGAATCAACAGCTCACCGCCGAACGAATTGATTTTGCCGGGAGCCGCGCCCCACTCTTTTTCAATCTCTTCGACATGCGGGCAGAGCCTGCGGTACTCGTCCGTCTTCATGCGATAAGCGATGCGCGCCGTCGCGCCGTAACGCTCCGAATCTCCGCCAAGCAACATCTCGCGTAATTCATCTGCGCTCTCAGGGACTTCTATCTGATAACCTT
Source organism: Pyrinomonadaceae bacterium (assembly GCA_014379795.1). Lineage (GTDB taxonomy): Bacteria > Acidobacteriota > Blastocatellia > Pyrinomonadales > Pyrinomonadaceae > JACMLC01. The sequence goes on along the minus strand of JACMLC010000111.1, from coordinate 865 downwards.
CATCCCGAAAATTGCGCAGCATCTCCCACACGCTCGGAAAGACATCCAGATCCGCAGCAGTGCCGACGTTGCCCTTGTTCGGCGGAAAGCAAAAGAGCAGCAAGGCCAGCTTTAATTCCACGCGCTCCGCAGTCTGCAAGCGATGCCACTTCTTCAAACGGCGCGCGAGGCGTTGGCAGCGTTCCTCCAAAGGCACAGGCTCGCTCTCCCCCGCAGGCATCCCGCCATACACAAAAGGCTCTGTCGCGCCGTCAATCTCCGGAATCGCAATCTGCATCCCTGCCTGCACAGGGTTCAAGCCAGTGCCGGATGCTTGCCAGGACTCAATCGTCTGCATATCAAGACTGACACACGAGCGAAACGGGCGATTCAATTTTTTGAGAAAGAGCGCGGCAGCCTCGCTGTCATTCATCGCCGGGCCGCCGACAAAGCTAAAGCCCGTCAGAGACACAATCTGGCTCACACGCGAACGGTCTTCAATAGCATCGCTTTCATCTTTCTTCCGGTCTTTGGTCTTTGGTCTTTGGTCTTTGAGGAAAAACTTTTCGCATGCTTCGCGGTTGTCCATCAGCGTCGAAGTCGCAGGCAGCACGGCCAAGCCTTCGGCCTCAATCGCGCGAATCAATCCGTCGTAATGCTTGCGCGTCCGGCTCACAATCTGCGGGCGCATCAGGAGCAGGCCGACGGTTTTCTGGGCGTCAAGCTGCGGCTTGCCCTCGCTCTTTGCGCGCCGCTCGTACCATTTTCGATAAGCCTCGAAAGTCTCAAACAGCGCGGGCGCGTCCGGATGATACAGAGCGACTGCTGGCATCGCCTCCGGCTTTGGAATTTTCAGATGCGACAAACGCTCGTCCGGCACGTACTC
>JACMLC010000110.1 GCA_014379795.1 Pyrinomonadaceae bacterium | reverse complement strand
GGCGGCGATGACCTCGCGGGCGTTTTCGTGGTTGATGCCGCCGATGGCAACGAGCGGCAGATGGCCTACGGCCTCGCGGACGCGGCGCAATCCTTCGAGGCCGACGACCGGGTCCGGGTTCTCTTTTGACGTGGTGGCGTAGATTGGGCCAATCGCCAGATAATCTATCGGCATCTTTGCGGCTTCGACCGCCTGCGCGATGTTGTGTGTTGAGTAACCGATAATCGCCGCTTCGCCCAAAAGCCTGCGCGCGGCTTCCGGCGGCAGATCATCCTGCCCCAGATGCACGCCATCCGCACGAAGCGCGAGCGCAAGGTCAACGCGGTCATTAATAATGAGCCGCGCTCCAAGCTCACGCGCCACGCGCAGAGCCTCCACAGCATCCGCATAAAATTCGCGCGGGCTTTTGTGTTTCTCGCGCAACTGCACAAGCTCTGCGCCGCCCGCTATCAATCGCGCCACCTGCTCCGCATGCGCGAGGCCGCACAGCCGCACATTCGTAATCGGATAAATTTTGGGCAAATTCAGAAGCATAAAAAACTAAATAAAGAAAGGGCAAAGCTTTTCAGCCCTGCCCCACCATTGCGCGGCCTATTGCGACTTCTCATTTGTGGATGATTCATCAGAACCTGATGAATCATCCCTCTGCTTCTGCTTATCCTGCCCCACCTCTTGTTTTTTCTGGCTTAAAAGATATTGACGGACAGTTTCAGTTGCCCTTTTTCTTTCCTCTTCATCAGACTTCATTGCAGATGCTAGTCGCTCATGAGCATAAACTGAGTCAGGATATAGTTCTATTCCTTTCTTCAAATGCTTAATGGCTTGTGGGTAGAACCCCCGGCTATTTAAAACGTTTCCTATATTCGAAATGAGCCAAGATTCTTCCTCTTCCGCCAGCTTATTCGCTTCCTCATATGCTTCTAAAGCAAGTCCATAGAAATTGAATACTAGGTAAGCATTACCGAGGTATCCAAAATAGTTGCTATTTTTAGGGTGCCGATTAGTCAGCTTTCTAAAAATCACTAATGCTCCGCTATTATTGTCTACATCAAGCAAATGCTTCCCATATTCATACAATATATCTTCATTATTGGGTACTGCTTTAATGCCTAGCTCATAATATTTTATTGCCTCGTCTTTTCGGTCAATCTTTGTAAGTATCTCTGCTGCCACTGTGTAACTATGAGCAAATTTGGGATTCTCTTTGATAATTTCATCAATCAAACGTAATGCTACGTCCTCCTCCGATTGTGATGATTTAATGTTAGCTTTCATGTACTTTAGCCAGCTATTGTCTTCAATTTGTGAGGATAGACCTTTATCTAAAATTGCAATTGCATCATCTGCTAGCCCAACGTCCCAATAAGCCCCGGCGAGAGAAAAATACAAATCCTCATTATCAGGATGCTTTTCAATTAGTCTGTTTAGATATTCTACTCCACTTTCAAAGTCTATTTTTGCCTTTGCTCTACCAATCCATTCCATGTAATCGAGCTTCTGTTTCTCATCTTCGGTGGTTCCAAGTCTTTTTTCGAGCAGAGAAATGGCCTCTTCAAATTTATCCTCATTATATAAAGTCCGCCAATTTGATTCCCCGGCCTCAATTGTCTCAGTGGCTTCAACTTTTTCTTCAGCCTGTTCGTCTATTGGTCGGGCATTTCCAAGTGATTTGCTTTCAGAATCATTATCTTCGGATTGCGGTATGCTAGGTGATTCATTGCCTTTACTTTTAGACCCTAAACTGGCTATGAGCTGCCTGATTTCATGGCAGGAAGGCCCTGTTGCAGCTTGGAAGTTATCATCAGTTCTTCCCGTTTCATAAGTTGCTGGGGTCATTCCTATAAGGTCGGTAGGTAAACGAAAATCCTTGCGCTCGTCTGGCATTAAAATAAACGAACGCCCTTTACCGAGGCGTCCTACAAAAAGACCTAATTCAAATAGGACATTATCTCGTATGGATCTGTTTTCTTCACCACGAATATTAACAATGTCGTCGGGAGTAAAAACAAAGACACCAAAATCAACTCGGTCAAGAAGTTGGATAAGTGAATCAAGCGCGGAATCGGAAAGCCGAAATATGCCTTGGTCCCAAACGGTTACTTCCGCTTGATGTTTCAAATTTTGTTGGACAGCGTATGCTACACCTAGACCCTCAACCGAAGAACCTACGAAAAGTTTAGGTTTCATTTCAGCGTCCCCCAACACTCTCAATACACGTCAGTTCAATTTTTAATGATAGTGCAGAATAATTAAAGGGCAAAGCTTTTCAGCCTTGCCCGTATCGAACCTAAAACATTTCGCGTCTATGACTGCCCGTTACGCCCTTCGCCCACAATCTTAGCGAGCATCACAACGGCCTGCTTCACATCTGTAATTTGTTCCTGTTGATTGTCTAATCTCTCATCAAAGCCTTGAGCTATTCGTGTGAGGGTAATAATAGATTCTTCTACTCTTCCAATCCTCACGGCATCAGCTTTGCGCTCTAGCTCCGCTTGCTTCTGTATTTCCTCAAGCTTTTGTACATTTACCGAGAACTGTGCTTGCTGCTCAAGGATGAAATCCATTGTGCGCTGGCGGTCTTCGTCTGTCATAAGCGTCTCCGATGCAGAAGGTAGCAGAAATGAAGGGAGGAAGAAAGGAGCAAAGCTTTTTCAGCCCTGCTCCATTATACCGTAGACCAAACCTAAAATATTTTCGGAGTCAACTGCTGCTCTCAAGATCGCTCAAACGCTCATCCGTCCGAGCCTGCGCCAGCGTCAATGAGCGCAAAGTCTCCCGCACAGACTGATTAAGCTCGCTTTGCGCCTCCATAAAGCCCCTTACAAATCGCGTAAACTCTGTATGCGTCTCTGCCATCACTTGCACTTGCTGGCTCGTCTGTGCAAGCTGCACCTCAAAGCCAGCCTGACTTTTCAGTAAGAACTCAATAGCTCTTTCCATCTCTTCGTTGGTCATATCTATACCTCTTTGCAGAATGTAGCAGAAATGAAGGGACGACGAAAGGGTGTTGGCGCGCTCGTCATGTTTTAGGTTTGTGCGGTGGAGCGGGGTTGAAAAGCTTTGTCCCTCTATCTTTTTTTTGTTAGTATCTCGCGCTGTCAAATTCTAAGGAGAGCCACATGAAAACATTCGCTTTAATGATGCTGTTTTTGTTCATTGCGACGGTTGCTTACGGGCAAGCACAGCAAACTATGTCAATCAAGCTCTATTTCCCAAACACAAAACATGATAAAGGCGAGTGTGCGGTAAAGGTTCACCCAGTTAGCAGAACGATACCAAAGACTGCCGTCGTTGCCGGAGCGGCGCTGGAGCAATTGTTTGCCGGTCCGACCAGCGAGGAAAAAGCCAAAGGCTTTTATTCTGATTTTTCGGAAGCCACGAAATCATTTTTAATCAGTGTGAATGTGAAAAATAAGGTCGCTTACGTTAATTTGAGAGACCTCACTTCAACCACCAATATCAGTAATTTCACCACCAGTTGCGGCGGCTCGAATTTCTTTGGCCAGGTGGAAAAGACACTGAAACAATTCCCTTCCATCAAGCGTGTCTTTTTTGCAATTGAAGGCGATCCGTCGTTTTTCTATGACTGGATGCAAATAGGAGAGTGTCCTAAAGAACTGAAAAACTGTGATGCCTCAAATTTCATCAAGTGATGATGAAGGCATTGCAAAGCCGCGCCCACCAACAAAAAACATTCAGTTATTGACATTCACTGGCCTTCGCCTTATTTCGTCGCGCTCATAATCTGCGGCGGGACATTTGAGACAGGATGCCTGTCATCTGTGGTCAGGATACGCTCGGCGGCGCAGGACATCTCGCGCTGGAAGAGGTGGCAGAGGTAGTTGATGTCGAGCATGAGAGCGTCGCTATCAAGGCCGCGATAGAGATTGACGTAACCCCACGCGCCGCGCTCGGTCGAAAGCGGCAGGCGCAGTGTCCAGAAATGTCCGGAGCCGACGATCTCTCCGGCTTCGATGTCGCCGCGCTCCCACGTCCAGCGGATGAGTCCTTTGTGCATCTCTGCGCGGCGCACGGTGTTTGCGCTTTGCTCTCGCGCCAGCAGGCTCTGGTTGCGCTCTGCATCTTCCGCATGACCGAGCTGCGCGACGGCGTAGACGAACTCGCCGAACTCAAGCATCTTCTGCATCGCATCGAACATTTCCTGAAGCGTGCGGGCTTCGGAGATGGCACGGGTCGCGCGGCGCACACGCAAATTGTTGGCCGCGCGCACGCGACGGTCGCCCAAGTTGCGCTTCATGCTCGCCTTAATCTCATCTATCTCGTGATAACGCAGCCGCCCGACGGCCAAGACCACCGCCACTCCGATCACAAAGAGCATCAAGCCCGTCGTGCGTCCAGACTCGCCGACAAACAGCATCGCCATCAAGCCAAACAGGGCGCACGCGCCGTAGAGGACAAAAGCGACGCGCTTTTGCGACCAGCCGCGCGCCAAGAGCATGTGATGTATATGCTCGCGGTCGCCTTGAAAGAGCGGTCGCCCGCTCAGGAAGCGGCGCACCATCGTAAATCCCGTGTCCACCATTGGCACGCCGAAAGCCAGCAAAGGAATCATCACCGCGACCACAGTGGATGCTTTCTGAGTTCCCTGCACGGCGAGCGCGGCCAGAGTGAAGCCTATGAACAGCGCACCCGAATCTCCCAGAAAGATCGAAGCCGGATTAAAGTTGTATCGCAGGAATCCGATCAATGCTCCGGCCAGCGCAATCGAGATGACCGTCACAAAAGGATTGTAGAGCGACAGCGACACGACCATCATCACGAACGACGCAAACAACGCTGCCCCGGCTGCCAACCCGTCCATCCCGTCAATCAAATTAAAAGCATTGCTAATCGCCACCGTCCAGAGAATAGTTAAAAAGACGCTGAGCACGACGGGCAGCTCGATAGTCCCGACAAACGGCACTGAGAGAACTTCTATGCGCCCGCCGAGCGCGTACAGCAATCCCCCCGCCAACGCTTGAACGAGAAATTTCACGGGAGCTTTAGACCCGCGCAAATCGTCATACACGCCGAACAGGAAGACCAACGTCGCCGGGATGAGAACGGCAAAGAATCTCCAACGGATGACGCCGAGCGAGCGCGTCAGCGAATTGTGCACGAACGGAAGCGCGGAGAGCGCAATCAGCGCGGCCAGAAAAATCGCCACACCGCCGAGGCGCGGAACCGACTTGCGATGCACACGCCTCTCGTCACGCGGCACATCCAGCAGCCCGTACCGCTCACACACGCGACGCACAGTCGGCGTCAGCACGAGCGATGAGACAGCGGATAAAATAAAGATGAGTAAGTAAGTATTCACGCTTCAGCTTTTAATACCGCGCAAGAGCGGGGGCAAGCCCCTCTTCCCAACCTGCTAATCAATGTGGATTGAGCCATTCAAGATACCTTGTCTCTCAGGTCAGGAAGGCGGGATTGCCCCCGCTCTGGCTCTTTCATCTGATTCCTTATTTTGTTTTGCAATTCGGTATAAAATTTTAGCTTCAATGCTTCATCGCCAGAACTTCTGCATATAGCTCAAGAGTCCTGCGCGTCATCGTCTCCAAACTAAACTCCTGCTCGACGCGTCGGCGTCCGGCCTCGCCAAACTTTGCGCGTTGAGGCGCATCATCAAGCAAGCCGTTGATCGCCTGTGCCAGAGCCTGTGCATCCGCTGGCGGAACAGTCAGGCCGGTCACTCCGTCCTGCGAGACGAAGGGGACGCCGGAATCAAGCTTTGTATTCACGACCGGAACGCCGCACGCCATCGCCTCTAACTGCACGAGACCGAAAGCCTCGCTGCGCGCGATGGACGAGAGCGCGAAGACATCCGCCGCATGATAATACGGGCGCACGTCTTTGACATCGGTTAAAAACGTGACGCGCTCCGCAAGGCCGCACGCCTCTGCTTCTCTCTCAAGCGCGCCGAGCAAAGGGCCGCCGCCGATAATCAGCAGATGGCCGCGCACCTCCCGCATCGCGCGAATCAGGTACTCAAAGCCTTTGTAATACACCAGCCGCCCGACGCCCAGCACTATGCGCGAGCCGTAGCGCCGTCGTATCTCTGAAACTTCCGCTGCATCCGCCCGCTGAAAATCCTCAAAGGGAATGCCAAAGGGAATGACGCGGCATTTTTCCTTAAACTCCTGTAAGACGCTTGAGCTTTCGAGGTAATTCGGACTGCCGACAATAATCGCATCCGCTCTGGTTAAGGCGCGACGCAGGAAGGGGCGGAACGCACGGCTCAACATTTTCTGCCGGATAATATCGCTGTGATAAGTAAAGATGAGACGGCCACTTTGTTTGCTCGCAAGGTAAGCGAGAATCGCCGTCGGATTAGGCAAGTGCATATGCACAAGGTCTGCCCCGGCTTCGCGAATCTTTCGCGTCATCGCAGGGCAGACCGGCGCGGCAGAAAGATTGAGAGCCGTGCCGACGCGCGTCACCTTCACGACGCCGATAATATCTTCTCTAGTCCTGCGCTCGTCACCGGCGACGAGGACTTCGACTGTTATCTTATCCTGCAACTCTTCGCAGAGAGCCTGCAAATGCGTCTCCATGCCCCCCATGTGCGGCGGATAAAACTTGCCGACGTGAAGCACGCGACGATGTCTCAACGCTTGCATCCACGGCAGAGGCGCAGGTGCACTAACTGAAGTCTCTAACTCCGCATCGCGAGGGCGTGTTGATGGATTAAGCAGAGTGCTCATCTGAATAATTTTATGGAGCGGCGCAACATGCTCTTCGGGCAATTTCAGTAACGAAACGGCGTGTCCTGTAAGCTCGGGCTTTCGCTCATCGCATGCAGGGCTTCAAGATCGGATTGCACCATCTCTGTGACTAAGGTCTCGAAAGTGTAGCGCGGTTGCCAGCCGAGAACGGTGCGCGCTTTGGTCGCATCGCCGATTAACAGGTCAACTTCCGCAGGTCTGTAATAAAGCTCGTCCACCACTACATAATCCTGATAATTAAGCTTAACTTCCGAGAAGGCTCTTTCGCAAAACTCGCGCACTGAATGAGTCTCGCCCGTCGCCACGACATAATCGTCCGGCTCCGCCTGTTGCAACATCAAGTGCATCGCGCGCACGTAATCCGCAGCATGCCCCCAATCGCGCTTCGCTTCCAGATTGCCGATGCGCAATTCGGACGCCAGCCCCAGCTTGATACGCGCGACCGTGCTGGTAATCTTGCGCGTCACGAACTCGAAGCCGCGACGGGGCGATTCGTGGTTAAACAGCATGCCCGACACACAGTACATTCCGTATGCCTCGCGATAGTTGCGCGTCAAATCAAAGCCCGCGACTTTGCTGATGCCGTAGGGCGAGCGCGGATGGAAAGGCGTCGTCTCGCGTTGCGGCATCTCGCGCACCTTGCCGAACATCTCGGACGACCCGGCAAAGTAGAAGCGGCAATCGGGACGTATCTCGCGCAAGGCGGCCAGCATGTAATGCGTGCCGTTGATGTTGGTGTTCATCGTCGAGAAGCCGTCGGCAAAGCTTTCCGCGACAAAACTCTGCGCCGCTAGGTGATAGCATTCATCGAACCCATGGCGGCTGATGACGCTGAAAATGCTCGGGTAACTTTCAAGACTCGCCGGATGCAGAATCAGCTTATCCAGCAAATGCGCGAGGCGCACAAATCTGCCTTTGGGATTTTCCAGCGCGACGCGACGCACAAGGCCGTGCACTTCGTATCCGAGTCCTAACAGGTGTTCTGCCAGATAGCTTCCGTCCTGACCCGTGATGCCTGTGATAAGGACTTTTTTCCCGCTCACTAATATTCTCCTCACAACCGCGAACTTCTACGGCAAAGTTATAACCGCACTTACCAAAAAAGTATAAGTGATGCGAATCGAGGGTAGAAATAAATTCGCTTTTCCCTTTGCGATCTTTGCGCGGCTCTCCTTTGCGGTCTTTGCGTTTAAACTTCCTCTTAACGCAAAGACCGCAAAGATTTAAGACGCAAAGTGCGCAAAGAATTTCTACTCTTGATTAGCATGAGTTACAGATTGTCTCACGAAGCGCACAGTTCCTGATACAGGCAGACCATCCGGCGTGCGTATTCAGACCAGCTAAACAGAGAGCTTTGGGCGAGTCCTGCGGCGCGACGCGCTGCCCAAAGCTCTGGCTGCATGCTTCGCCCGGATAACAATTCATTGACCGATGCTGTCCAAGTTTTTACGTCTGCGACCGGACAATAAACGCTCGCTTCGCCTCCCACCTCGCGCAGGACGGGTAGGTCGCTGGCAACGACTGGAGCGCCGCACGCCATCGCTTCAATCACGGGCAGGCCGAACCCTTCGCGCTCAGATGGCTGCAAGACCAGCGTCGCGCGCCTGTACACGGCGGCCAACACCGGACGTGAGAGCGAAGGCAAGACGACGATGGATTTTGCCAACCCGAGCTGCTCGACAAGCTTTAACTGCTCGCGCGTAAATGCTCCTCCGGCACGCAGGAGCCGCGCCTGCGAGAACTCTTTTTTGACCGCCGCGAAGACACTGAGTAGCACATCAATTCGTTTGCGCGCAATCGTGCTGCCGACGTGCAGCAAATCTATCCCGCCAGCCTGCGCCGCGCCGAGCAGCCGCGCGGCTTTTTCGTCCGCAAGTGCATCCGGCTCTGCGGAACAAGTTGGATGCACTCCATTATAAATGACGGACAGGCGTTCCGGTGGAATGACTTCGTACTTTAACAAGTCATCACGCGTCGCGTGGCTATCGCAAGTCACGCGCGCAGCCTTGCGCAAGCCGTCAAAAATTTTTCGGGTCATCGCGACGAACAACTTTGAGCGCGGCTCACGCTCCGGCTCCAGCAGACAACGAAAAGTGTCTATGTCATGGCACGTCACGATGGTGCGCTCTGCGGGAAGGTGATGCACAAGCTGCGCGTAGCTGTGAT
>JACMLC010000109.1 GCA_014379795.1 Pyrinomonadaceae bacterium | reverse complement strand
GAATGTCGAAGCGCAGGGCGGCGATGCGCGCGTGTGCGATGACCCCTCTCGGTTGCTTGATTTGAATCTGCGCGAGGTTAGAGTAGAATCCCCGCACGCTGGATTTATAGTCAAAGTTGATGCCGCCGAAATCGGAAATGCAGTCGCAGCGATTGGCGGCGGGCGGACGCGCATCGAAGATGAGATTGATGCTGCGGTCGGCTTTCTCGCGGAAGCGAAGATCGGAGACAAGCTCGGCGCAGGAGACGCGCTCGGCCTGCTCTATTGCCGGGATGAAACGCAGGCCGCTGCGGCCAGCGCGCGAATTCGCGCCGCATACGAAATTGAAGACGCGCCCCCATCGTTGCCCAATCAATTAATCAAGGAAGTAATCACAGCATGAAGAAGTCTAATCTCTGGACAGCTCTGGCAATCTTCTGCGCGCTCGGCCTCGCCGCTCTGGCAGGCTCTTCTTGCCGGATGAAGAGTCGCGCTGCCGATGACAGATCCAAGATTCATGTCGGCATCGTCTTTGACATCGGCGGCAAAGACGACCGCTCCTTTAACGCAGCCGCGTGGGAAGGCGCGAAGTGTGCAGCCACCGGTCAGCTTTCCGACGGCAAGCCGTGCGAAAAGCCCGCGTTGGGAATCGTCCTGCGCGACGTTGAGCCGGGCGACCCGACTTCGATTGAGCCTGCGCTGCGCGCCTTTGCAGAGCGCGGCTACGATTTGATTATCGGCATCGGTTTCGCGCAGGCTCCGATTATGCAGAAAGTGGCTGAAGATTACCCGCACCTCAACTTTGCCATCATTGACGGCTTGATCTTCAAGAGTGACGCTCAGGGCAAACCCATCGAAGGACAGTTTCTGGAAAACACAGCCTCGCTCGTCTTCAAAGAGCATGAAGGCTCTTATCTGGTCGGGATGATCGCCGCCAGAAAATCGCAGACCGGCACTCTCGGTTTTATCGGCGGCATGGACATCGGCTTGATTCACCGTTTCGCCTCCGGCTTTGAAGAGGGAGCGCGATCTGTCAATCCGAACGTTCGCGTCATCGTCAACTATGTCGGCGTCACAGATACCGCTTGGAACAATCCGGGCAAAGGAAAAGAGCTGGCCGTCGCGCAGATCGGCAAAGGCGCGGATGTGATTTTCACTGCGGCAGGCAACTCCGGTCTCGGCGCGTTCGATGCCGCAGAGCAGAACAACAAGCTCGTCATCGGTGTGGACAAGAATCAGAATTGGGTCAAGCCCGGCTTCGTCCTGACCAGCATGGTAAAGCGTGTAGACAGTGTAGTTTACCAGATCATTCAAGACAAAGTAGGCGGCAAGTTCAAGGGCGGCCTACACGTCTTCGGCCTTGACAACGACGGCGTCGGCTACGCGATGGATCAATACAACGAAAAGCTTGTCCCGCCCGAAGTCATAACCGAAGTCGAAGCCGCGAAACAAAAAATCATCAACGGCGAAATCAAGGTTAAAGATGCGATGATGGAAAAGTAGTTTTCAGTTTTAAGCATTTGGTTTTAACTGAAAACCGAAAACTGAAAACTCAAAACTAATATGCTTGAGCTGAGAAACATTACGAAACGCTTTGGCGCGGTCTTAGCAAACGATAGCGTCAATATCAAAGTTGAGACTGGCACGATTCATGCCATCGTGGGCGAGAACGGCGCGGGCAAGTCTACCGCGATGCGTATCGCTTACGGATTTTATACGGCGGACGAGGGCGAGATTCTGGTTGACGGCGAGGTGCGCAAAATTTCGACGCCGCATGATGCCATCGCGCTCGGCGTCGGCATGGTGCACCAGCACTTTATGTTGGTCGAGCCGATGACCGTCGCCGAAAACATAGTGCTTGGCGCAGAGCCGGGTTCGGCTGTCTCGCTCGACCTGCGCGGGGCCGCAGAAAAGATTCGCGCTCTTTCGGAAGAATTTAAATTAGCGATTGATCCGAACGCGACTATCGAAAGCTTGTCCGTCGGGCAGGAGCAGCGCGTCGAGCTGTTGAAGGCTTTGTACAGGCAGGCGCGCATCTTGATCTTGGATGAGCCGACAGCTGTTTTGACGCCGCAAGAGGTCGAAGAGTTTTTTGTTATCCTCCGGCGGATGCGCGAGCAGGGCAAGACCGTCGTGATTATCACGCACAAGCTGTCTGAAGTCCTTGCTATTTCCGATGATGTGACTGTGATGCGCGACGGCAAGGTCGTCGGGCGCGTCAAGACGAAGGAGACGAATGCTGCGGAGCTGGCGCGCTTGATGGTCGGGCGCGATGTGCTGCTGCGTGTGGAGAAGCCGGAAGCGAAACCAAGCGAGACTGTCTTGAGCGTTCGCGAGCTTTCGCTTGTTTCCGGGAGCGACGGCACGCGGCGTCTGGACAAGCTCTCTTTTGAAGTCCGCGCAGGCGAATTTGTCGGCATCGCCGGAGTCGTAGGCTACGGGCTGACAGTACTGTTCGAAGCTCTGGCTGGACTCAGGGCGGATTCTGACATCACGTGCGGAATTGAATTTAAGGG
>JACMLC010000108.1 GCA_014379795.1 Pyrinomonadaceae bacterium | reverse complement strand
GCGACGCTGCTGCTCTTTTTTAATTACAGCACGGTCATCAACTGGCGTTATTTTTTGACGGGCTTGCCCGCGCTCGTGCCGCTCGTCGCAAGCTATCTGATGCGCGCGCAGGCGCGGCTAATGGGCAACGAGCGACGCGCTTTCTGGGGCGTCGCGGCGTGCATCATCTTTATCGCTGTGATGTGCGGCATCTACTTAAAGCCCATTAGCAACGAGCATGTCTTGAAGCGAGCCGAGACCAAAAATTATCGCGCGCGTCTCGCCCCGCTGCCGCCGGATGCTGTGGTCATCGCGGGCGGGCAAACCGTCGCCGTCACTTACTGGCGCGGCATCGGCGCGGGCGAGTGGCTGACGATTGGCACGGGCGGAGGCTGGCCCGGAGATAATCTAATCCCTTTGATCGAAACATACCTGCAAGCAGGCCGCCGCGTCTTTCTGGACAAAGACCCGCGCTGGTGGGCGCCCTGCGGCTGGCAGCAGGAAGAGACGCGCGCCATCGTGACGCTCGAACAACATTTTCGTTTCCGCCGCGTGATGGACAACATCTACGAGATCAGGCCGCTGACGGATGAAGCTGCGCCGGACGCGCCGAACCTCAAGAGCCTCTTGCCGGAGCACAGGCCGGATGAGATGAAAAAGTGCGCGGTGTTAGAGAAAGCATCGTAAAAGTTTTAATCATTCGAGATTCGTGCTTTAAAGCAAACATTAATCGGCAACTCGCATCCGTTCGACAGCAAACGAAAAATAGCATGCCTTTCATCCTTCATCCTTCCGCCTTCATCCAACGCTCTTCCTCCTGTCTATCCTGTCCATCCCTGTTTATAATCCCTGACGATTCATGCCCTACGAAATTTTTCTCGCGCTGCGTTATCTCTACTCGCGTCGCCGCAGGCCGTTGGCGCGCGTGACGGCTCTGGTCGCTATCGCGGGCATCGCGGTCGGCGTCGGTGCATTGATCGTCGCGCTCGCGCTCGCCAACGGGTTTCGAGATGAGATGCGCGACAAAATTTTGCGCGGCACGGCGCATGTGTCCCTGATGCGCAAAGACGCAAGGGCAATCGAAGACTGGCCGAATGTCATTGCCCAAGTGCGCGGAGTCGAAGGCGTCCGCGACGCTTCGGCCACGACTTACGACGGCGCGCTGCTCACGGGCGAGACGGCTCCGTCTTACGCAGTGCTGCGCGGTATTGATAAAAATTCGGAGCGAGTCATCAGCGAGCTGCGCCGCACCATCACAGAAGGCAGCATCGAGCCTCTGCTCAACGATGCACAGCTCGCAAATGATGAACAGCATGCCTCTCAAATTCCCGCGCAGGATTCACGAGCAGCAGAGAGCCAATCCGCAATCCGCAATCCGCAATCCGCAATCGAACCCGACCTTGAATCTTTCTCACGACCGCCGAGCGAAGCCGCGCTGCCGCACGCGATTATCGGCGCGGAGCTGGCCTTGCGCGCAGGGCTGCGCACGGGCGATGTCGCGCAAGTTATTTCCGGCGACTCGCAACTGACACCGCTCGGACTCGCGCCGCGCACGCGCCGCTTGCGCATCGCGGGCGTCTTTCGCAGTGGGCTTTATGAATATGATGCGACGTGGATTTACGTCTCGCTTCCTGTCGCCTCAAGCTTTGCCGGAGCGTCACGCGAATCTGCTTCCGTCATCAGTATCGAAGTCGAAGACATTTACGCGGTCAATCAAGTCTCCGCGCGCCTGCGCGAGAAACTGGGCGGCGCGTACACGACCGTTGACTGGCAGGAGGCCAACAGGCCGCTTTTTGCCGCGCTCGCGCTTGAGCGCAAAATGGGTCTGGTCATCATCGGCCTGATTATTTTTATCGCCACGCTGAACATCACTGCGACGCTCGTGCTGGTCGTCGTCGAAAGGCGCACCGACATAGCCATCCTCACTGCGATGGGCGCACGCGCGCGAAATATCATGCTGATTTTTATGATCGAAGGCGCGTGCGTCGGTCTCATCGGCGCGCTTCTTGGCATCCTGTTTGGACTCGTTGCCTGCTACTTTGGCGACCGTTACAAGCTGGTCAGCCTGCCCGCAGACGTTTATTCGCTGAGCAGCATTCCCTTTCACACACGCGGACAGGATGTCCTGCTCGCCGCCGTCATCGCATTTCTTTTGAGCCTCGTCGCAACCATCTACCCGGCACGCGCCGCCGCTCGCGCACGACCAGCAGAAGCTTTAAGAGACAACTGAATTTTGGACTTTAGATTTTGGATTTTAGATTAGCGGGACGCCAAGTTGATTTTGTGGTGAGGTCACTGGATTTCACTACGCAGGCAAATTTACAAGCTCGGCTAAATCCTCAAAGTACCGGCGATGGGTGCGCCGCAAAGCCTCTTCAGTAGCCGCATCTAATAAAACCACCTCCCGATCTGTTCCAAGGCGGTTAAGTTCGAGTTCCATTTCGAGCCGGGAGTCTTCAGCCTCTTGACGTTCTGAGTGGTCAAAAGTTTTGAAGGATACTATTTCACCACGATTGCGGTCATACTCCATCAAAAACAGCATCATTTTCTCCCATTTAGTCTTTACTTCATTTGTCATAAGCAGGATGCCTTCAGTATTTTAGCATCTCGTATTGGATTGCATCCAGCATGAAAGCTGAAATCACAAGCGAGGTCTTTTAATCCAAAATCCAAAATCCAAAATCCAAAATGTCTTAACTGTTTCCGGCCTTCGCAAAGCGTTTCGCACTCCGGCGGGTGCGCGGCTTGAGGTGTTGCGCGGAGTCTCGTTCGCGGTCGCGGGCGGCGAGATGGTGGCGATCATGGGCGCGTCGGGCGCGGGTAAATCTACTTTGTTGCACTTGCTCGGCGGACTCGAAGCGGCGGATGAGGGAAGTGTCAAATTAAATAATCTGGACATCACGCGGGCGAGCGGCGCGGCGTTGGCGCGGTTTCACAGGCGCGAGGTCGGATTTATTTTTCAGTTTCATCATCTGCTGCCGGATTTGACGGCGGCGGAAAATGTCGCGCTGCCGCTGCTCATTAATCGCCAAAAGCGCAGCGAGGCGATGCGGCGCGCCGCAGCCGCGCTTGATGAAATGGGCTTGGGCGAATTTGAGAGGCAAGCTGTCTCGCATCTTTCAGGGGGCGAGCAGCAGAGAGTGGCTGTGGCGCGCGCGCTCGTGACAGAGCCGCGACTGGTGTTGGCGGATGAGCCGACGGGAAATCTTGATGCAGCGATTGGCGAAGAGATCGGCGCGCTGCTCGCTTCATATTGCCGCACGCGCGGGGCGGCTGTGGTTATCGCAACGCATAATGTGCATCTTGCGCAGGCTTGTGACCGTATTCTTCAATTGCAGGAAGGAAAGATTCTCGCCAGCAGCTTGACTGATTCAGGTAAGAGCCAATGACCGAGCCGATCACAGACGAAGAACAAATCACGCCGGGCTGGTTGACGGATAGGCTGCGCCAGAACGGTTATCTCGCTCAAGGCGAAATCGTTAAGCTTAGTATCAATTATTTCAAGACGTTCTTCTCTCATATCTATCGTCTCGAAGTTGTCTATTCGATTGATGCTGCTCCCGCGCTTCCCTCAAAGCTGCTTTTAAAAATCCCTTTTCACGATAACGAAGCGGCGTTGAAGATGGGAAGGGATGAAATATCCATCTATCGCGCGCTCACCAAAGCGATGAACGATCCGCCTGTGGTGCGCTGCTTTGATGCGGTCTATTTTCCGGATTCGCAGCAATCACATCTCTTGCTGGAAGATTTGTCGGACACACACTTTCAGCCGGAGCTGCCTGTTCCGCCTTCGATGCGTCACTGCGAGCTGTGCGTCGAGACGCTGGCGCAGTTTCATGCGTTCTGGTGGCGTCACAAGGAT
>JACMLC010000014.1 GCA_014379795.1 Pyrinomonadaceae bacterium | reverse complement strand
TTTTTGTTTACCCTGATTGTTTGTCATTCAGTTTGAAATTTGCGGCAGGCGACAGTCAGGCATAAAATTTTCAAACAGGCGACGTGTTACCCAAGATGCTCTGCTTGCTTGCTCGCTTGCTCTTCCAAACGAAAAGTCGAAGCAAGGCTTTCCAAATGCTCGCGCAGAAGCTCAAGGCCAAGCACTGTCGTTCCGACCTGTTCGACCGCCAGCCCTGCGGAAAGGTTAGCCAGCCGCGCGGCGGTTAATAAATCCGCTCCCGCTCCGACCGATAGACTCAAGGCCGCGATGACAGTGTCTCCCGCTCCCGTCACGTCGTACACGTCGCGCGCCATCGCGGGCAAGTGTACGGGCGCATGGTCGCGCCGGAACAGAGTCATGCCTTCCTCGCCCTGCGTAATCAAACAGGATTGAATCTCAAGCTCATCAAGCAGGCGATGCCCGGACGTTTCGACTGCGCGCTGGTCTGTCGCATCAATGCCGCAGGCTTGCGCTGCTTCCAGACGATTCGGCGTTATCAGCGTCGCTCCCGCATAACGCTTGTAATCCATCCCTTTGGGGTCAATCAAAACGGGAATGCCGAGCCGCCGCGCTTCCGCAATCACGCTTTGCAGTAAAGCAGAATCAAGCAAGCCCTTTGCGTAATCAGAAATGACAAGCACATTTGATTCGGGAAGCAAACTCAAGACATGCTCTGTGACCTGCTGTGCCTGTTCCTGAGAGATTGGGCTTGTGTCTTCATTATCCACGCGGACGACATGCTGGCCGTGCGCGACGACTCTGGTTTTAACCGTCGTCGGTCTTTCGGAAGTCGAAATCAGATGCCCGGTTTCAACGCCGATTGCATTTAGCGTCAGGGGCAACTCGCGGCCTCCTTCATCATCGCCGATTAAGCCTACGAGCAGCGGGCGACCGGACAATCCAGCGATGTTGGCAGCGACGTTGGCAGCCCCGCCCGCAGCCAGTGTGCTGCGCTCATGACGGACGACAGGCACAGGAGCTTCCGGCGAGATGCGTGTGACGCTTCCCCACCAGTAACGGTCAAGCATCACATCGCCGACAACCAGAATCGCGATGCGCTGAAAATGCTCTATGACCTCAAGCATTTCCCGGCAACTGGCCGCGTCTTGTTCGTCTGGATTGTTGATCATCAAAATTGCTTAAACGCTTTAAATCTATTTCTGATTTGCCTCAAGCAGCTCGTCAACCATTTCGCAGATGAGATGGCCTATCAGATTATGAGCTTCCTGTATGCGCGCAGTGCGTGCGGACTGTACAAGGATAGCTGCGTCGCAGAGCGAAGCCAGACGTTTGCCGCCCGCACCGGTCAGGCCAATGGTCTTGCATCCGAGACGCTGCGCGGCCATCACAGCCGCAATCACATTCGGTGAATTGCCGCTCGTGCTGATGGCGACCAGCACGTCTCCCTCCGCCGCCAGAGCCTCAACCTGTCTTGAGAAAACCTGCTCGTACCCGTAATCGTTGCTCACAGAAGTCAAGGTCGAAGTATCCGTCGTCAGCGCAAGAGCAGGCCAGCCGCGTCGCTCGTTTTCAAACCTGCCGACAAATTCCGCAGCAATGTGCTGCGCGTCCGCCGCGCTGCCTCCGTTGCCGCAGAGAAGCAATTTACGTTTTTCCGACAACGCTTCAAAGATCAATCGCGCGCATTGCTCTACGGCTCCCAGTCCATCCGAAAACAAAGTTGCGATGACCTGCTGATGTTCTCTCAGAGAGTTTTCGATTCGCAGCTCATCCTTAAAATCATTTCCCGCACTGCTATCAGGCGCAGCGTCGCGGCTGTCCGGCTGTTTGATTCTTTCGATAATGTTTGAAGTGGAATAGGAAGGCTTGAGCGGGAGCGAAAAAACCTTGCCGCCGTTTGCGAGGACAAAGTCCGCGCCGATAATCTGCTCGATAGGCCAGTCGCCGCCTTTGACCAGCACGTCCGGCCTCAGCTCTTTAATCAATCGCGCCGGAGTCGGTTCGTCAAAGACCGCGACCTCATCCACAGAGCGCAAGCCAAGCAGGACTGCTGTGCGGTCTGCCTGCGACATCAGGGGGCGGCCTGCGCCCTTGATGGCTCTCACTGAAGCATCGCTGTTGATGCCGACAACGAGCCGATCTCCTAAAGCCTTGCAGCGCTCCAGCAAATCTATATGGCCCGGATGTAAGAGGTCGAAACAACCATTAGTAAAGACCAGAACGCTCATGCAGTGACAGAAACTTTTAAAGTCGCTTTCAATTAGATTTGCCTGCTCGCTTGACAGGAAAAAGGATTGCCGCTCAAGCGGCGCGTCTGCGTATCATCAAGCTAATGAAAAATCCGCACACCAGTATAATCAGGCTCAATCTGAGTATCGCAGGCAGAATAGTACCATAGAAGCTTTCATACGAGACGTTCACCAGCAACAGGTAATAGGCCGCCGAACGCCAGACGGATCGCCCGCCCTCAATCAAAGATGTGTACATGATGCGGAGCACGAAACCCAAGATTGCCATTCCGATGGGAACGCCTATCGGCCCAAAGTTGCGCAACAGGTCGCCAATCGGCGTAATCGCGAAAGAGTTATCGCCATAGTCGAAATAGAGCGCGCTGTATGCGCGGGCATCCGAGATGACAGGCTTGTCAGGCCACACAAAGCGCGGAATAAACGCCGTCCATGTGTAAGTCCAGATATTTCCCGCCAGCCCATAATCCCCTGCGTAGCTTTCCAGTTGTTCGTAGTTTGCGACGACCACTGCCAGCGAACTGGTCGTTTCCATACGCTGTGACAGAGTCTCCAGCGCAAAAGTCAGATTCTCTCCCACGCCGCGATTCGCGATGATCTTTACGGCTTCCGCCGAATGGCTCAAATACTTGTCCGCATCAATCTGCTCTTCGGCTCCCTTGACGAGGCGGAACGTCGTTCCGTAAATGATACCGAACAGGACAGCCAATGCAAGCAAGGTTCCGAAAATGACTCCGTGACGCAGTTTGATGCGCCTGCCTGAAAGCCAGAAGGCCATGATGATCGGCAACAGATTTTGAATCAGGCTACCGCGCGCTCCCGACAGCAGCATCGAGTAAGGAATCAGCAGAATCAGTAGCCCGGCAACGATTTTAAATTCTATCGTGCGATGCTCAACGGAAAAGATGGAATACCAGAGCAGGAAACTGCATATCGGAACAAAGAACGCAAACGAAGCCAGCGTGGCATCAAAGGTTTCAATAAGCGCGACACGCTGGTATCCGATAATCCCGACGGTGAACGCAGAGGTGCTCAGGATGATTCCCAAGATCATCATCACCACGCCGGGGAAAAGCAGTTCTCTGGCGTTCCAATTCCAAACCGGCAAATGCCGCGAGAGAAAATCGCCGATGCGCCCCGCATACGGAATCGCAAACCCGAACGTCAACCCGGCATACCCGAGCGCCACGTACAGCAGCGTCAGCGGCAATTGCGTTTCAGGGTCTGGTATCAGGATTAAGAAGAAAGGCTTCGAGAGGCCGCTGGCAAGAATGAGTCCGCCTATCACAAACGCCGGGAAAAAATAAGACCAAGCGGCAAACGTGAGCGGGTGAAAAAGGTCGAACCGGCGACGAACCGCCATATAAACTGTGGGAGCCAGAACAACTACGGCGACCAGACCAACCCACGGCAGCAAATACAGGTCTGTAAAAGGATTCGACAAGCCGGAGCTGAACACCAGCAGAAAAATTCCTGCCGCCAGCGCAATTGCAAACAGAATTGAAATCGGGACGATGGGGCCGAGCCGTTTTGTCGCGGGGGCTAGATATAAAGACTTCGGTTGATACATAAAACTACTGCCTAACTTCTTACGTCCGGGAGAGAAGTTGACTCAGCTAATCAGGTAAAACAATTTATGCGAATCAAGGATAGCAACAAATCAACTGCTTTTTCTTTGCGCTCTTGGCGTCTTACTTCTTTGCGGTCTTTGCGGTTAAGGGCTGTTTTAACGCAAAGACCGCAAAGGATTTCGCGCAAAGAGCGCAAAGAGTTTCTACTCTTGATTCATATAATTTAATTAACCTATCAGGCTTTTCTTTGACCGATCATGACAAAAAATCCGCCTTCATGGTCTCCCGTCGCGGCCAGCTTGAA
>JACMLC010000107.1 GCA_014379795.1 Pyrinomonadaceae bacterium | reverse complement strand
CATTTCAGGCGAGAAAGCTGGCCTTTCACTTAGGCTTGCCGCCGGAGCTAATCAATCAAGCCGCAAAGTTTATGCAAACGCTCTATACCGCGTATGAGCAGATGGACGCTTCCTTGCTGGAAATCAATCCTTTCCTGCTGACGAAGGACAATCGCCTGATCGCGCTCGATGCGAAAGTGAACTTTGACGATAACGCGCTCTACCGTCACAAAGAGTTTATGAACCTGCGTGATTTGAACGAAGAAGAGCCTCTGGAAATCGAGGCCTCAAAGTTTGATCTCAATTACATCAAGCTCGACGGCAACATCGCGTGCATGGTCAACGGCGCGGGGCTGGCGATGGCGACGATGGACATTATCAAGCTGGCTGGCGGCGAGCCTGCAAACTTTCTGGATGTCGGCGGCGGAGCTTCGCAGGAGCGGGTCGAGGCCGCGTTCAAAATTTTGCTGGCAGACGAGAACGTGCGCGCCGTCTTGATAAACATCTTCGGCGGCATCGTGCGCTGCGACATGGTGGCGCGCGGCGTGGTCGGCGCGGCGAACAACTTGGGCATCAACGTCCCCGTCGTTGTCCGCCTCGAAGGCACGAACGTCGAAGAAGGTCAGCGCGTCATCCGCGAGTCAGGGCTGAATTTTACGGTGGCTAATGGCATGAAAGACGCAGCCGAAAAGGTCGTCGCGCTCGCAGTGTAACAAAGGGTGAAGGGGATAGGGGGTAGGGTGTAGTTAAGAACAACTGTCTTGAACTACACCCTACCCCCTTCCCCCTACACCCTTGCTTTACGCTTTACCTGCGACCGCGCATCCGCTTAATTTCGTAGCGCGTATTTTCTATGCGCTCATCCACGTCCGGGTGATCCGCGAAGATTGCGCCGAGCAAATCGCGGTTAGTATTGCTGATGCGTTGTATCTTCTGGAACATCGTCACCATGCCTTCGGTTTTGAATCCGGCTTTTGACATCGTTCGCACGCCGAGAAAATCCGCCTCGCGCTCTTCTTCACGATTGTGAGTCGCCAGCAGGCCGCTGCCGACGACCTGCGCCGCCAGCGTGCCCATCTCTTTCGCCGTATTTCCGGCAATGCCCGTCACAGAGCCTACCAAATCCACCAGCCCGCCGAGCATCTGTGATTGCTGCATCGTCTTCAGGCTGTGACGCGCGACGACATGCCCGACTTCGTGCGCGAGGACGGATGCCAGCTCGTCGTCATTAGCCATGTTCATCAGGCCGGTCGTGACGTAAATGTGCCCGCCCGGAGTGGCAAAGGCGTTAATCTCTTTGTCTTGTACGACGTGAAACTGGTACGTGATATTGGCGCGTTGGCTGGCGCGTGCGGCACGCTGGCCGATGCGATTGGCGCGCGGTTGGCCTACGGTCGTGAGCTTGAATTTCTTGCCGACCTCTTTGTGCACTTCGTTGCCGAGCTTCATCTCATCGCGCTCGCTGAGCAGTCCTTCATTGGAATAACGTGCGTCGCGAAATTGTGAATAAGGATCAACATCAACATAGCCGGCGGCGGAATTCAGAACGGACGAGCTTAAGTCTATAATGGCGTTGATGGGAGACCCGACGCTTGGCAAAGGCGTTTCTGTGTTCTTCTTTTGCTGCGCTACCGCGCTGGAAAGGGGCGCGAGCAGGAGGGCAAACGTGAGAGTTATGATTGCGAATCGAGTGCGTTTGGGGAACAGGGAATTCATTTTTTTGGACTCCTCTTTTTATATATTCGAGACAAAGCGCGCGGCATGGCCTCTAGCCATGTGCCACATCATACTGTAAAGACGTTCGTGTTGGAATAATCATTTCGCGCCCCTCAAATGACGCTGGCTGTTGTGGCTTTTGCATGACTGACTGTTGCAGATTAATAAACATACGGTTTCACGCAAAGACCCAAAGTAAAAGCTGAAGGCGCAAAGAAAACTTTCCCTCTTTGCGCCTTCAGCTTTTTCTTGCTTTGCGTCTTTGCGTGAAACGTTTTGAAGCCTTTCCGCTGCTCCTCGTCTATCTGACGCGTAATGTGTAGAATCCCTTAGAACTTCTATCAAGACAAAACAGAAAGGGCGAGGCGTATGGCGACGCTGACATTCTGGGGCGGGACGGGAACCGTGACCGGCTCTAAATACCTGATCGAGTCAGGCGGGCGGCGCGTGCTGGTTGACTGCGGCCTGTTTCAGGGTTTGAAAGAATTACGCGAGCGTAACTGGCAAGACCCGCCGTTTGACCCGCGCTCGCTGGATGCGGTGCTGATTACGCACGCGCACATAGACCATACGGGCTACCTGCCGCGCCTCATCGCGCTGGGGTATGACAAGCCCGTCTATTGCTCGCGCGGGACGGGCGACCTGCTCAAGATTCTGTTGCCCGACTCCGCGCGCTTGCAGGAAGAGGAAGCCGAGTATCGCAATCGTCACGGATTGACAAAGCACAAGCCCGCACTCCCGCTCTACACGGAAGATGATGCGAGGGATGCTATTAATCTCTTGCAGCCTGTCGCGAATACTGGCGAAGCTGTCGAAGTCGCTCCCGGCATCCGCGCAGGGTTTCGCATCGCGGGGCACATCTTAGGCTCAAGCCTCGTGCTGGTCGAAACGGACGGCGCGGGCGATGACAGCAAAGGCCGCAGCGTTCTTTTCTCAGGCGATCTGGGGCATTACGACATGCCGATTATCAAAGACCCTGACCCGCCGCCCGCCTGCGATTACATGCTGGTCGAATCAACCTACGGCGACCGTTTGCACGATCCCGAAAGACCGGACGACGCGCTCGCACGAATTATCAACGATGCTGTCAAGCGCGGAGGCGCGCTGCTCATCCCTGCCTTCGCCATCGGGCGCACGCAAGAGCTTATCTACCTGATTCGCGAGCTGGAAGATGCAAAGAGGATTCCAATCTTGCCCGTGCGCGTTGATTCGCCGATGGCTGCTGCCGCGACGCAGGTCTACAGCAATCGCACGGAAGAGCAGGATGAAGATTACGCCAGCATACTTGCTAAGAAACGCCATCCTT
>JACMLC010000106.1 GCA_014379795.1 Pyrinomonadaceae bacterium | reverse complement strand
CCTGCTGCTCCGGCCTGCGCTCTTCTCTGCGCCAGCATCGTTGCCATCTCAGGCGGAATGCGACGCATGACGGAATCTTTATTGACGACGACCGTTAAGGGCTGGCTTGTCTGTAAATTATTAATCGTGATTTCGTTGGTCGCAGGATTGACGGCAGTAATCGCGCCGCCAACCATGCGGAACGAGCCGGAGACAACCTCTTCGGGTATAAAGCGCATGCCGTCCGCGCTCCTGTCGCCAAGTGCGCGCACCTGATCGCCAACCTTCAATTCTGCGAAGGCGCTCGTTTTGGCATCGCTGAACTTGACGGAATCCGGCGCGTAGCGGCGAAACTTAACTTTGTCCGAAGCGGCAATCGTGATGGGACGCTCGCCGCCGGGAGCGCGGATCACGAGGCTAATTTCTTTGGCTTCCAGATTGAGCGCGGTGATGCGACCGACGATGCCGCGCTTTTGCCAATCTGCGCGCTCAAGCTCGCGCTTCTGTGCGATGTCGGATTTAGTCATCACGACCACGCGCCTGCCCATCATGGACTTTTTATCTTCGGACATGCGCCCCTGCGCGAGGACGCCGTCGCCGACGCCTATTCCGTCCATCGTAATCGTGGTCGCGCCATTCAAATCGGTTGCGCCCGGCTTGACCTGCAAATAAATAGTCCGCTCGTTAAGCTGTACGCTGACATCGCCCTCTTTGCCCTTGACGGAGATTGTTTTATTGGCAGCGTCCATCGCCGTCACTTCACCGACGAGCGAGACGGGCGTCGCAGGTGTCGCAGCAGGCGTCTGCCCAGATGCATTGACAGATGTCAGGGCAAAAATAGCGAGCAAAAAGCTTGAAAGAATTGTTTTCATACTGTTTCTTATTTGAAGACTCGAAGCGTTCGGGTTCAAGAGTTTTATACGCCCGCTCAAGACTCAAGGTTGCCTTAGATGCCGTCGAAAGCTTCTACGGGTGTCCCTTAATGTTAAAACACCGTGCAGGGGGATTTTGCGGCAGAAATTTGCGCGCCTTTTATTAGACGCTCCGAGAGCCGCTTTCGTTACAGCAATTACAGCTTTTTTGAGAGGGTTTTTGAGATTATTGAGCGAGAATTCAAACGCGCGTGGTGGGCTGCTGCTTCCAATCCGTGCGATAGCGCGCCGTCAGCGTCAGGCCGAGGCTCGTGACCAGCAGGCCGCCAACGACGAAAGGCCAGATGTAAGGCAGCGAGAGCAGCAGCGACCAGAAGCCCGCGCCCATCAAGAGCGCGATTGATTCAGAACGCTTCCCTTCCGGCAGAAAACGCTTTTGCAGCCATCTTCCGGTCGCCGCGTGAATCACGACGCGCCCGAAAGTGTAAGCCAACAAGAGCAGCAACAATGCCATGATGCCGATAAGGACGCCGAGCGGCGTCGGCAAGAGGTGCATGCAGGCCACCACGCCGAACGTAGAAACCACCGCGCCCAAACAACCTATGACCGCGACTCGCACATTCGTCAGTTGTAATCTGGCAGCCCCGCGCCCCACCGCGCCCGGAGTCACAGCCGTCAAGGCCAGCGAAACGATAAACCAGAACAAGACGGCCAACAGCCTCTGTCCCAAGTAAGAAGCAGACCATTGCGGCGTCAAAAGCGAAACAGGATTGCGCATCATCTCGCGCAATTCCTGTTCATAGCCCGCGTACATGATGGTCGTGCTTTCAACGCGGCGACCGGGCGCAGCCTTGCCGTGATGATAAGCTCCGCCAAAGACCAGCACGTCGCCGCCTATGTAAGAGCCTTCGCGCTGAATGACAGAGCCGCCGATGGCCGCGACATCGCCCTCGACGCGGCCATAGACGATGACATCGCCGCCAAAAGAGATGACGCCTTTCTGAACCGTGCCGCGCACTTCTACCGAGCGACCCATGCCAAAGACATCGCCTTCGCTGTTCCCCTCAACGACGAGCGGGGCTTTATCATCTGCGATCAGACTCGTAGAGCTTTGCGCGTGCGTCGCGATGGTCGCGACAAGCAGCGCGAAAAAAGCCGCCGTCATCTTCCAGATGAAGGGCGCGATGCAAATTTCACCTTGCCTGTAAAGCGAGAGCTGGCTCACGATCTTTGTCAACTCCGCGCGGGCAGCAGAGCCTCTGGACACCTTTCCTTCAGTGATTTTCGGCGCGGTGATACCTGACTATCAGGCGCGGCAGCAAAACCAGCGCGCCCGCGAACAGGAGGAATGCAATCAGACCGATGGGATGTGACTCGAAGATAAAACGCCTGCCGAGCGCGCGGAAGATGACGGACAACCCGGCGCCCGCGTCATAGAGCGTGTTTCCCATCAACGCCAGCACGCTTGCGCCGTACCGGACAACAGCCTTGATGGGCACAAACACAGAGTCGCTCAAGCGCGCACCGCCCAGCAGCAAGAAAGCAATCACAGCCAGCCCTGTAGCCAAACGCAGCGCCAGCTTATTCTCTCCGCGACGGCGCACGCCGCTCATGTCGCTTTCCGCATGCGCGGCCACGACCTGCGCGAAGTTCTGCGGCAGAGACAGATTCGGATCATCCGCGCCCAGCGCGAAGTCCAGCGCGCACAGCAGACGCCGCTGCTCCTGCAATTCCGCAACGCACGAGCGACATTCCTCTAAATGCTTTTCAAACAGAGAGAGAGACGCAGCATCAAGCTCGCCGTCAAGATAAGCGGCGATCTCTTCGCAACGACAACACTCTCTCTCTTTTAAAAGCATGTCTCTCAAGATTCTTCGACCTAAGTTATAGAAACAGGGAGCGGAAAAGCAGGGATGAAGGGGATGCTATTGAAGCTTGAGTCGCTCATCTTAAATAGCATCTCCTTCATCCTTCATCCTTCCGCCTTCATCCTTGCGTTTAGACGCTTGTGATGCCTCTTTGCAGGAACTGCTGGCGCATCATCTCGCGCGCACGGAAGAGGCGGTTTTTGACCGTGCCGAGCGGCAAGCCCGTCACATCCGCAATCTCGTCATAGCTGAGGTCGTGCGAGTGGCGCAGGACGATCAGCTCTTTGTAAGTCGGGGGGAGATGGCTGACGACCGCTTCGATTTCCGCGCGGCGCTCTTTTCTTTCGCTCTCCTGTTCGGGAGTCGGCCTGCCGCTTTTGAGGGGCAACTCATACTGCGCACCATCCGACTCGCTGACCAGCGATTGGTCGCGCGTCGTGTGCCGCCTGAGGTGGTCTATCGCGGCGTTGTGCGCGATCTTGTAAATCCATGT
>JACMLC010000105.1 GCA_014379795.1 Pyrinomonadaceae bacterium | reverse complement strand
TCCTCTTTCCGTTTCCACTGCCCGACCCTCCAGACCTGCGGCGAGACATGATCGCTGGTGATGATGAGATAGCTGCTATCAGGACTGAAGGCCGCGCTATAATTGGTTATCTTTTTTTCTTCGATTTTTTCGTTTTTTTCGTTGATCCACGGTTCGACTTTTAAGAGCGCGATGGGCTGCCATGTGCTTGTGTCCCAGACGCGCGATGTGCCGCCTTCCCAGTTTGACGCGACCAGATACTTTCCGTCAGGGCTGAAAGCCACGTTGCGCGCACCCTTTTTATATTCCGCTTTCTCCTGTGGCTGTAGCTCTTTGACGAGTTCGCCTGTTTTCGCGTTCCAGACCTTCACGTTGTCAAGGATAGCTGCCGTCGCTATCAACGTTCCATCCGCGTTGAAGACAGCGTCGTAGACTCCGCCCTTGTGCGGCAAGATAAACTCTGTGTGCGCTTGCAGCAGCGCAGCTTTGAGGGCTTCCGTAGCCTCAGTCGTGTTTTTTGTTTCGA
This sequence comes from Pyrinomonadaceae bacterium, assembly GCA_014379795.1. Taxonomy (GTDB): domain Bacteria; phylum Acidobacteriota; class Blastocatellia; order Pyrinomonadales; family Pyrinomonadaceae; genus JACMLC01. The sequence continues at coordinate 3,681 of JACMLC010000105.1, read as the reverse complement.
CCGCTTCGACGGCTAAGAGCAAACTCAATTCAGGATCGGAGGACAGTTTTGAGTAAGCGTTAGCGGCGATCTTGCTCGAACGGGAAATCTTGCGCTGGTAGAACGCGATGATTGTCGAGGCGATGGTGACAATCAAGAGCAGCGACAAGATTGCCACTATCTTTCGCAGGCGACGCGCTTCCCTGCGTTCGCGCTCGCGCGTGGCCTCTTCCTGCTCTCGCTTGTAACGCTCGGACTCTTGCAGCCTGACCGCCTTCTGCGTCTGCTCATCCGTATAACGTCGTCGCCAATCGAGGATTGATGCGCCCAGCACGTCATGGAAAATCTCGTAGCGTAGATTGTCCGGCTGGTCTGGCGGCGGAGCGACAGAGCGCAGGATACGCACTTCCGGTGAACTGAGCAGCATCAGGACGCGGCTGACATCTTCGTCCGGCAGCTCTGCGTAAGAGGCGAGGTCTGCGGGCATGTGCGCGATCTTCATGCCGGAAGGCGTGACCAGATAACGAAACAGGGGCGCGGCGACGTTGCGGTCACTCTCCGCCAGCTTATCCATCACCATATCCAGATGCGTACGCACGATGCTCTGTGCGCCACCGAGCCGATGCAAAGTCTCAAGCCGCAGCGTGTGTGACCCGGCCGCCAGCTCTTCATTCCAGAGACGCGTCAAGACCATCTGTAAAAACGGCGTCTCGATGCGAGCATCTTCGCCGGAATGGTCCGGCAGGTGTGCGTTGCTGGCTTGCCCCTGCACGGGCTGTGTGATGGTGACTTTGCCTGTCTTCACCTGATCGAGCAAGGATTCGACAAGGCCGTCTTCGATAGAGACTTGCGGCTGGCCTTCTTTCAAATCCCGGTTATAACTGGCGAGCGGTTTGAGCACCGCCTCGCGCCCCGCTTCCATGCCCAGATGTTCCAGCCGCAGCATGTTGCCGAGCAGTCTGGGGATGCGCCCGCGAAAGCGATCCAGCTTGCTCAAACCGTCCTCGCGCATCGAGAGCAGAAAATTGGCATCCACTTCCTGACGATTGATGGCTCTGGCAAACTCCGCGTCAAAGCCTTCGTCAGACTGCGTGGGCGGATGATAAAGACAAAACTCCTCGAACTGATCGAAGATTAAGAAGATGGGGCCGCGCAGGTGCTTGCCGCACTGCAAGAGGAATTCATCGAGCGGGAGAGAGAGATCAACGTCTACAGCTTTGCCGGTTTTTTCCGCGACGGCGCGTAACGTCTCGCTCTTGAGCATCGTCGCAAAGCCGGCGTCCTGCCATTGCCGGAAGACGACCACTGCGAGCCTCGGCTCGCGTCTCAACTGCGGCACCACGCCCGCCAACAAGACAGAGCTTTTGCCGACCCCGCTCGCGCCGTACAGAATCGTCAAAGATGCTGCGTACAAATTCGAGGCGACGATCTCCTGATCGCGCTCGCGCCCGAAGAAGTAAGCGCGGTCAGCCTCCGTGTACGGTTGCAGACCTTTGTAGGGACAGGAATTTTGGGGCGGCTCGCTGAACATTTAGTGTCTGGAAAACGGAAGTATGTAAGAGCAACAAACAAAACTTAGCCACAGAGGCACAGAGACACGGAGAATAATAAGCAGATGAAAGAAATGCTAAATAAAATGTCCATCGCTACCTCTGTGTCTCTGTGCCTCTGTGGCTAGTCTGTGGTTTTGTTAGGCTCTCTAAGTGACTTGCTGTCTTAGCTGGGTAACAAACTCGTTGATGTCAACATCGAAAATCTGCACCTTGCGCGCATCCCACAGTTTGGTCTCAAGGTAAGAAGGCTTGAACTGAATAGCCCATGAGCTTACTTCCTCATCTTCTTCTTCCATGTCCTCCGAATCTTCTCCAGCCGGGAGCGCGGTTCGCAGGTTCTTGAGCACCACTCGCAAATTCCAGTCGCGCAGCCCGTAACCCAGAAACAGAAAATAGCGCGAGCGAAAATAGCGCATGAACTGCGCGGGCACAGCCGTCTGCCCTGTCATGCGCGAGAGGAAATCCACGTAATCCTCTTCCGTGATGACATAGCTGTCCCACTTCTGCGCCGTGCGATCCACCGTCCCGTGCATCTTGTAGATAACGGAAGTCGTCTTGAGATCAACGATGAGTTGGTTTGGCTCCACCACCTCCGGCTTCTCCGCGCCGTGCTTCCACCAGAGGACAGAGGCTTCGACATCCTTCCGGTCTGTCGGGTGAATCACGAGGTCAAAGGGCAGGCCGAGCTTGTTAAAAGCGCGCTCAGTCAAATCGTCATAATTGGTCGTGACGATCAAGAGCGGTGTGTTGCGCGAGGCTTCCGCGAGATAATTGTGTATCGGGCACGGCTCGAAGTCTTTGTCAAAAACCTCTTTGAGCCGCTCGCGCAAGCGGCGGCGCTTGGTCGTCTCGACAAAGTAAGAAGCGACTTTAGCGAGGTCTACCGTGTCGCTTTCACTGTCCGCCGGAAAGCTGATTTTCGAGGCGAGAAAGCGCGACAGCTCCGCCCCGCTCGGCAAGAAGGGGCTGGTCATCTCCCACGTTGCGCCGCGCTCGCGCGTCCCGAAATTGACGCCCGCGCCCAGAAACGGGACGACCTCGCCCCTCTTCAACAACTCAGCGATTTCTCCATACGGTGGATCGTGCATCAGAACCTTCCCGCGTCAATGAGCGTTTCAGGGACAGAGCATCCGGTTAAGCGTTGCTCATAAAATTTAGAAAAGACATAGGTTAAACCAACAAGAAAGACTTGGCTGTGAAGCCTACAAAGACTGTGAAGCCGGAAGCATTACAACCAGAGCTTATACGCCTCTCACAAATCGCTGTCAATAATTATCCCCCTTCCTGCCTGCCCTGACCACTTGCAGAAGCGATGCTCTCCGCGCATCCCCTCTCTATTCCCTGCTCTTTCACAAAAATGTGTCATGGCTATCTCCTTCTGACACCTTGCCTTAAACTGCTCTAGACACTATCATGTGATGCCGCATGAGTTGCTGCGCCTTTGATGGGCGCGGGCTAGAGCGGAGAGTTAGAGCTTATCTTTAGTAATTAGGAGTGCGCCGAAGTGTGCGCTCTGCTTCCATTAAGGAGATTGTATCTTTGTTTAGCGATCAATTTCGCCGAGGCGAATCAAACAAGGGAAGATTCAGCGGGGTCAAAAGCTCCAAGCTGATCTCGAACCTTTCGGATGTGGCGTGGAAGGCGTTTCAGTCCGTCAACCAGCGTCTGCCGGAAGGCGAAGCGATTCGACCGAAGTGGGCAGCAGAGCCGCTTCTGAAATCTTATGAGCGCACCGCGCCGCCGCTCGGCTTTCCGCGCGAGACGGACTCTTTGTGCCCGCGCTGCGTCACGGAAGTCAGGAACGCCGTCATCACCGGCGAGACGACGCTTGAGACCTTGATGCACCAGCATCCGGGCGAAATCAAAGCGCAGATTTTGGAAGAGAACGGACAGGTCATTATGCGCAAGACCTGCCCTAAGCATGGCGAGTTTACGGACGTGATGGCGACCGACCCGAAATTTTTGGAGCGCATCGAATCTCTCTTTTATGGCCGCGACTTTCGCTCTGCCGAAGACTCGCATGTTCACAAGCACGGCACGTCCAACATCAAGTTCGGGCGCGGCGCAGTCTTGACGGTTGACCTGACGAATCGCTGCAACATGATGTGCAACCCGTGCTTCATGGATGCCAATCAGGTCGGCTATGTGC
>JACMLC010000104.1 GCA_014379795.1 Pyrinomonadaceae bacterium | reverse complement strand
CCGCCCATCAGCACCGCGCCCGGACAAAAGAGAATCCCCAAATAAGGCACTAGCGAATAGGTGACAAAAGCGAGCGCAGTCATCGAAGCGTTGTTGCGATTCGGCGTCGGGAGTTTGACGTGGAAGGAGCGCATTCTATTCATCACGTTCGCATTGCGTGCGCCCGAACGCTGCATGTGATAGGAGGCGCGCAAAGAGTCTGCCGGAAGATACGCATTGTTGAGCAAAGAACGCCCGCAGGTCGCGCAGAACTGAGCCTGCCCGTGCCGTGCAGATGCGCCGCACGCAGGGCACGCGCGCTCGCCTTCTTCCGCAATGCTTTCGCCGTGCCCAAAATCTCTTTGAATATCGCCTGTCAAATTACTCATAAACCCCTCGTAACGCATCAATTTCCACGCCTGTTGACGCGATTGCGGATGTCTCGCGGCAAGTCCGTGTGCTTGCCCTGCGTGCTGAACCACTCTATCTTGCCCGCGCGGTTAAAGGCAACGTGCATCGTCCCGTCAGACAGTTTGACGGCGACGACCGCATGCTCTTCGACCGGCGAGACATGCAAATCAGCCGCGCCTTCAAGCACCAGATGACCGCGAATCAAATCAATCGGCTCGACGAGACCGAAGCTGTTTATCAATCTTTCAAATCCCTGCTTGCCGAGCAGCTTCAAGAGTGGCTCGCGGATTTCCCGAAGCTGGAAAAAATTCTTGCGCGGCTTCGTCGTGTTATCAATCGGATATTCGTTAGCCCACTTCTTCAAGTGATCGAGCTTGCCCTGCGCCGAAGCGATTCCGCCGGAGCAAAATAAGATTGATAAGATGAGCAGGATTTTAAAGGCGATGCTTTTATTCATAAAGTCTCACCACATGGTTCTTAACGCCGACGCACTTTGCTCGCGGCTTTACGCGAGACGCGGAAATTAAAGTTTCCGTCCCTCGCAAAATCCTGGAGGGCATGAAGAAACTGCTCGCGGTCGCGCACGGTGATGACGGCTGCCGCGTCCGCCGTCTCAATCGCGTAAGGATAGCCTAAACCCCCGACGCATTCCGCGCGCACTGTGTCAATCACTTCGTCCAGCAGACCTGCTTCATAAACCCATGTCGGAACGTCTAGCCGCGCGGGCGCGCCGTCGCCCGTCGTCTGCAAGTAGCTAAAGCCGACAAGGGGTTCGCCCTTATCATCGCTGAAAGATTCCGTCAGGCCGTGCCGCACGCAATAACAGAACGCAGTCCGGTCGCCCCACGCTTTGAGCAAAGACCCGCCCTCGACATCAACCGCGTGCAGGAGTTGCGCGTCATAAAGCGAGCGGCTCCGGCGATGCGCGCCGTTTCCGTTGCGGTCTAAAACATCGAGCAGCGAAACCAGATCGCGCGCATAACTCTGATCCACGAAACCGACGATGGGCACTTCCGTCTCGCGCGAGAGCTTGACCAGTTCCACCATCGCGTCCACATAGCGCGCCTGTATCTTTGTTTTCGGAAGCGCGATGGAAATCAGCAGCGTGCCGTCAAAGAATCCGACCGGAACACGCGCGCCCCGCTCGCGCCAGCCACGATGGCGCTCAAGAAAGCGGCGCAGCTCTTCCGTCTCAAGCTGAAAACGGCGAAAGCTGACGACCGTCTCGGCATTGACTCTGCCCTCTGTGTCTTCAAGGAGGTCTCCGGGCGGGATAATCGCGAGCCGCGCCTGCTTTGTGTAGCCGCCCTCGCGCGTGTGTGGATTTTCAAACCAAGCGACCTGCACGGCTGCGACGGGCAAGGAGATTTCCCTGCCGGGAAGGAGCTGGCTGCCGTCCGCCGCGAACGTCACGCGCTCTTGCAAAGCATCCACAGCCCAACGCCGCGCCTCTTCATGCGAACGCCACTCGACGCCGAAAGGCAAGACCAGAGACTTGCCGCGCTCAAGCTCTGCGGACGGGAGCGCACCCGGCGCACTCGTCGCGCCGACACTCGCACGCACATCCGCGCACGTCTCCCCACCGAGCAGGCGCAAACGGCGCGCGTAATCCTCCACATCATCGTGCCACTCGCGCTCAAACTTCGTGAACGATTCTCGCTGCTCGTGCAAAGCACTGGTTAGAAGATTCTGGTACAGCATGAAAAGCAGTGACAAGTGACAGGTGACAAGTGACAAGCAGGAGTAGTTTTCAGTTTGCAGAAAAAGCGCAAAGTATTTCTTACTGGAAACTGAAAACTGAAAACTGATTTGTCACTTATCACTCATCATCCATCACTGT
>JACMLC010000103.1 GCA_014379795.1 Pyrinomonadaceae bacterium | reverse complement strand
GGGTGGCCGAAATTGGATGAAATGATCCGCTTTGGCCGCGATGTTTTACCACTTGTCAGAATGCAGGAGAGAGCTTTGCTATCCTCAGATCAAACAAAGTCTTCACATGCCAGCTAAAGTCACAGTCATGAAGTTTGGCGGCACTTCTATTGAAGACCAGGCCGCGTTTGAGCGAGTCGCGCAGATCGTCGCCTCGGACAAGAGTGAGCGCACAGTCGTCGTCGTCTCTGCCATGAGCCGTGTGACGGATGCGCTGCTGTCAAGTTTGCAGATGGCGGCACAGGGAGAAATCAAAACGGCTTTGGACTCGATTGACGAGCACCTTGAACGTCACCTGCAAGTGGCCTCCGGTTTGAGAGCCAGCGCACGAGCCGACGCGACGTTGTTGATCGAGAGTGTGAGACGCGAGATTGGTGACTTACTTAACGCCGTTTCTTTCAGCCGCAAGCCGAGTGCGCGCCTGCAAGACAATATTGCCTCGTATGGTGAACGCCTCTCCGCATGCCTGCTCGCAGCTGTGCTGGCTGAACGCGGCCTGCCTGCCTCTTATGTAGATGCGCGCCGGTGTATCACGACGGACGAAGAGCATGGCAAGGCCAACCCTTTGCCGGGGCTGACCACGCAGCGAACGTGCGCCGCACTTGAGCCTTTGCTCAAGGCCGGGAGGGTTCCGGTGATGGGCGGATTTATCGCCGCTACAATTAGGGGCGTGACTACCACGCTCGGACGCGGCAGCTCGGATTACACGGCGACGCTTGTGAGCGCGGCTCTTGGCGCGAGCGAGACTCAAATCTGGACGGATGTCAACGGAGTGTTGACAGCCGACCCGCGACTCATCAAGACGGCGCGCACGGTTCCCCTGCTCTCTTATGGAGAGGCCGCCGAACTCGCACGCTTCGGAGCCAAAGTGCTCCACCCGAAAACGATTCAACCGGCGGCTCAACACAAAATACCCGTGAGCATCCGTAACTCTCGCGCGCCGGAAAAAGTCGGCACGCTCATTTGCGCCCGGACGGAGGCGGCGCAGGGTGCAGTTAAAGCCATCGCGCATCAGACAGGCATGACGATGGTCGAAGTCACTTCCACCCCGGCCTTTGTCGCCAACGGATTTTTGCATGCCATACGGAGAATCGCCGGGAGGCATCAGACCGCGCTCAACATTGTCGCCACTTCGGAGATCGGTGTCTCATTGGCGTCTCAAGAGACAAGTGCGCTCGCGCTCATCGTTGATGATTTACGACAGGTTGGTTCCGTCGAGGTGAGCAGTGACCGCGCTATCATCTGTTGTGTGGGAGAAGGTTTGCAGAGTGCGGCAGGGAGCGCGAGCAAAATTCGCAGCGCGCTCAGGGACGTTGATTCCACGCTCTCATGGTGCAGCACTTCCAGCAACAATTTTATCTCAGTCCTCGATGAGGCTGCTGTCGGCACAGTCATCAGCCTGCTGCACCATGAGATTTTTGAAAACAACGCGGGGATAGATGAGCGAACAGATTTCCGTGGATAGTTTAGCGCTGTGTAACTGAAGAGATCATGAATTGCCACTAGCTTTAGCTAGTGGGGCATATGTGCAAATAGATATTGGCTTTAGCCAAATCATTTGGCTAAAGCCAACACTTTTTCGAGCCTCTTTATCCACTAGCTAAAGCTAGTGGCAATTCAATCAAGCCGAGAACTTTCATTACAAAGCGCTAGCAACTTGGGTCATTTATGATTCGCGGCCTCCGTAATCACTTTGACCAGCGTCGAGGGCGATGAGAGGCCATAGGTTCGAGTCCAGTAGCCGGTCGTATCGTTACCCACCAGAATCATCGGCGTATGGTCATTCTTGTTTGCGACTGCTGCTCCGAGGGCTTGCAGCAGCGAATCAATCTCGTTTTTATCGCCTGTCACAAATGTCCAGCCCGGCGCGGCCTTAAACTTTGCCGCGAAGTCAAACAGTCTTTCGGGAGTATCAATGGTCGGATCAACGCTGATGGAAATAAGCTCTACGTCGCGCCCGCTCTGCGCGCTCAATTCCTGTTGCACACGGCGAAAGGTGGCGGTTAAGGACGGGCAGATAGTGGTGCAGGTCGTAAAGATAAAATTGATAGCGACGACTTTCCCTTTAACGAGGTCGGTGTAGAAATTAAGCCGTCTGCCATTTTGATTGTAAACGGTAACATCGGGTATCTGTAGCGACGGGGCGTTGCTTGCTTCCTTGCTTGCTTCCTTCGTCGCCGGAACCGTTGCTGCGTTCGCGGGAGGCGGGCTATCAGCTTCTTTCTTCACCAACCTTAAAGCCATCCCGCACTTGTGACATCTGCCCGGCTTCCGTGAAGTAACTTCGGGATCCATCGGGCAGGCATAGTGTTTGGCGCTCTTCTTACTCTGAGACTTCCGCTGCGTCTGTCCTGCGACCACACGGTCGCCGCTGAACGGCAACGTGGCGCAGGTCATGAAGGCGGCGAGCGCGAGCATGAAAACAAGCTTCATCTTCATCGAATTTCTCTCCCTTGAAGGCTTGATTGCTTTGGCCTTGTGAGAATCGCGGGGACTCGACCTAATTCGTATTCACCCACGGACCCGCCAGTAAGAACTCTCTTTTTTGCAGATCAATGGTGACGACGTATGCTCCCATCGCACCGATGCGACGATTCGTCCCGTAAGTGATTGCAGGGGTCAGCCCTGTCAGATAGTTATTAAACCCTTCCAGAGTCTCAATCAGCTTTTCGCGGCTGATGTCCTTACCGGCTCGTTTCAGTCCCTCGACCAAAATTCTGGCTGCGCTGTAAGCTGAAAGCTGCATGGCTAAATGATTCGTGGGCAATTTATGCTTTGCCGCCAGCGCGCGAAATTCGTTGATTCCTTCCATTGTTTGATCGGCAGGCGCAGTCGGGAAGGAAAGAAAAATTTTACGGTCAAAGCTCAGCGGGGCGTCAAGGATTCCACTTCCGGCAGCCCCCGGCATATAAAGCGAAGGCGACCACCGCAGCTTCTCAGCCTCTTTCATCAACGCCAACGCTTCCTCGCCCGTGCCTAAAAAGAAAACTATCTCCTTGTTCGTCTGGCTCAATTTCCTGACGAGGGACGGGGCGTCAAAACTGGCGCGTGGATAGCCATGAGCTTGCACTTGACCACAACCGCTTTTTTTTTGACATTGCTCCTTGATGGCTTCCGTCACACCGGCAGACATTTCGCCTTCGGGATAGACAATCAGCGCGCCGGTTTTTTGTTCCGGCAATCTTTGGGAAGCAAACTGCACCAGCGCACGCGCCTGTCCATCCATACCTGATAAAAGATAAAAGACGTGCCGGTTCAAAGGGTGGCTGACCTGCGGATAGAGCGTGAGCGGGCCAATCGTCGGCACTCCCAACTCGCCCATCAGCGCAGTGACTTCCTTGTCAACTCCGGCGGTAAAAGCGCTCGTCATGGCAAAGACCTGTTCATCCTGTATAAAACGCCTGACATTCGCGGCGGTGATCGTGGGCGTCTCGGCTATCTCGACGAACTTCAACTCGATTTTACGATTGTAGATTCCGCCCTGACTATTAACTTCGGCAAAGTAGGCTGTCAGAACGGCTTTGATAGCTTGACCAATGCCTGCCAACTCGCCTCTGGCTGGCACAATCGTTCCGATGTTGATGCTGTTCTCAGTGACGCCGGGGTCGCGGTCACGGCCTACCCGTTTCAGATAAGCGATGAGGTCTGCCATGTCCTCACGCGACATCTGGTAACGTGGCATCACGTTCAGTAATTTGTTGCCTCCCGGATCGAGGCCGCGTGTGATTGCCAGTTCAAGCGCACGCTCGGTGTAGGCAGGATGGCTGCGCCCGCCCGCACCCGTGCCGCCGTAAGGCTTGGTTAAGAATTCCCAAGTCAAATTTGAAGGGGAGATGCCGCCCTCCGGTTTTCCCTGTCCATTCAGCGCATGGCAGTTGGCGCAGGCCATCGAGCTGCCCGGCACTTCCAGCGCGGCATCGCCCAGATAGGCCATGATAGCCCGCCCGGAGGAACTGGTTCCCTCTACGTAAATCTGTTTGCCGCGCTTCTCCTGCGGCGTCAACGCGTCCTGTAAAGGCTCAACGGCAAACACGCGCCTGACGAGCGGGACGGCCATCATCAAACATGCCGCGATGGTCAGACAGGCCATGAATGCCTGAGTCTTTGAGGGGTATCGTGAGCGCAAGACTTTTTATTTTTCGCCAGCCGGTTGATCGTTAAGAACACTCTCCACGACTTTGTTTAGCTCATCGCTTTTTGCGAGGCCAAAGGCTTTTTTCCAAAGCCCCGTGCGTTCGTTACCGATGATGATGATGTTAGTGTGTTCTTCTTTGTTGTCAACGTACTGTCCCAGTTTGCGCAGAGCGAATTCCACATTCTCCTTTGCGCCCGTGATGAAGTGCCAGCCGGATTTGGCGTTCATTTTCTTCGCATACTCTTTGAGGCTGGCGGGTGTGTCCACGGTCGGGTCAACGGTGATGGAGATGATGTACACATCCTTACCCAGCCGCTCGCCCAAAGCCTCTTGGACTTTCTCAAGGTTGCGATTCATCGGCAGGCACACACCCTGACAGGTCGCAAAGAAGAAATTAATGACGACGACTTTGTCTTTCAGCAAGTCGCTGTAGAGGCGCATCTTCTCGCTGTTCTGGTTTAGCAGCTCGACATCTGTGAAATATTTCTGCGCGGCTTGCTGACTCGTGGTTAGCTGCGCGGGGCGCGTATCTTTCTGTTCCTGAGTGGCGGCAGTTACCGGCGGGCGGCTTGGCGCTTGCGCTGCGGTCATGGAGCAATTGAAGCACCAGCCTGTGATTGCCATCAGAAATGCGGCGGCCCACCGGCCACGCTTCGTCAGAATAAACTTTTCAACGATTGCTTTTTTCATGCTGCTGAATCTCCCTGCCGGACTCTGGCATTCCGCCATTCTTAGGGTTGAGAGCCTGTTGGCTTGGACGCGGCGGCGTCTTTCGTCGCGTGTAGAATTAAGCTAGGAATCTGGTTGTATCGCACTCCCAGCGAAGGAGACTGGAAGAAGACATAGTACACGCCTGCCTCCGGCGGCACAAAGCTCATTTCATAGACACCGTCGCCCACTGGATTGGCCCACTCGCGTTGCTGCCAGATGCCGGGCGCGAGAAAGACAAGCACCCCCATGTCCTTCACGGCTTTCGGCTGGCCGTTGCTTGGGTCAGTTACTTTGAAGCGCAACTTATAACTTTCTCCAACGCGCAGCTTGCTATCTTTCAACAACTGCTCGACCTTGATGGAGACTTCTTGCGGCTTTGCCAGCTCAGGGTTTTCCTTAACCGTGAGGTCGAAGCAGTTCACCATCCGTGGTGTATCCAGCAGAAAAGCCACGTCGTACTGGCCTTGTCCGCGAAGCCTCACGGTGGTCGTGTACAGGCCGGGCGAGGTCTCGCTTAAACTATTGTCGAGCGCCAGCACGGCTTTGGGATCGCGCCGGTAATTCTGAAAACTTCCCATCGGCGCGGCCATCCCTTCGCTGTAGAAGTAAATCATTTTATCTGCTGGATTCGCGACCAGCACCGCGCCCGCTTCCGGGGCCGGGACAACCGCATCGGCCAGTGAAGTGTAAGACGATTCCTGCGGAGCTTTCTGTCCGGCGGGAAAACGATTGACGGCGACTTCATAACCTGCTTTGCCAAGTTCCGTAATCTTAATCATGGTGATGAACTCGTTGCCGCTTGAGCGGACATAAGCGAAATCTTTGGTGAAGGTTATCTGGTCGGGCGTTGGCCCAACCGTGACCGCATGAATCAGCCGGTTGGTGGAAACGTCAAAGATATAGACAGCATTGGCCGCGCGATTGACCACGAAACCATAACGGCCATCGGGCACAAAACGCATGGCATGAAGTCCGGGTTGAGCCTTCATGGCGGTCAGGATTTCGTGCCTCAATCCGTCAACGGCTGTGATGGTTCCGTCCCCTTCGTGAGCCACATAAACGGCTTTGCCCAGTGATGAAAAAGCCACTGCTGTTGGAAGCGAACCCGTCTTGAGGTCTTTGACCCTGACAAGCTGGCGCACATCAATAACAGATAGTGTCCCCGCCTGCTTGTTGGTGATAAAGGCATAGCGGTCATCGCCTGTAAAAGCTATTTCATGATGCCCTGCCCCGGTGTTGAGTTGAGCCGCAACCTTCAGCGTGGTCGTATCAATGACGGTGACGCCGCTTTGACTCTCTTCGGCGCTATCATTCCCGACCCAGAGGTATTTCTCATCATGCTGCAAAGCGAGGCGCGCGGGCTTTGTTCCGGCAGCGATGTTCGTCAACACTTTCCAGCTCACGGTATCAACGACCGCGACTTGATTAACAAGCGGCATCGAAACATAAAGCCGCTTTTTGTCCCGGCTCATGACCCAATCTTCGCCGGGGGCGGGCAACAACACCAGCGTATAGAGTTTGGTCGTGCCGAGGCCGGAGATGGGGTCTATGACCGAAATATTAGGTTCGTGATTGAGAGCCAAAATGAAATAGGAGTTGAGGTCTATGTCCGGGCGATTACTGAAACTCGCTTGCAGGAACGACTGAACTTTTTCACGGCATCCTCTGGCGTCCGTCGCTTTGCTTTCCGTGCGCCGTGCGATCCATGCCGCAGGCCGCAGATTAGTGATGGCCTTGTTCGCATTAGTATCTGTGATCTTAAATCGCACCGTCGCTTCCGTGCCTTCGAGCAAGTCGGAAGTTTTGCCGCGCGCGACCGGCTCGACTGTGAATTCGACCGCGACGCCCTCAAGCGTATATCTCTGCGGCGCGACGGATTGGCGGCTGCTCTCTTGTTGCGCGTGAACTTGAGCAGAGTTGACGGCGAGCAGAGACACAAGAATTGCTATCAGCTTGAGGCAGACGATTGATAGGCGAGATGCTGTCTCATCTCTCTGAGCCACGGCAGATGCGAAAGATTTGCTCCTCATAATTCCATATCATGAAGCCGGGTGTCCCAAAACTTTGGCTTCTCTCAGCGTCCCTTCAAATTTATTTTTCAGTGCTTGATTCTCTTCGCCGTTGGGAAAAACCGGAGACTGACTTTCGCTTAACAGTCCGAGTTCGGACAGCACGTCGCGGACTCGCGCGCGGCTTTTCTCTTGAATGGGCACAAGCGGCAATCGCAAACTCTCTTCGATCAGCCCCATCATCGCCAACGCGGCTTTGACCGGGGCGGGGCTGGTTTCGATGAAGTTCACTTCCATCAGCGGAAGCAGACGATAATGAAGCTCACGCGCCTCAAGCCATTTTCCGGCGAGGGCTAACTCGACCATCCGCGACATTAAATCGGGAGCCTCGTTGGCGACGACAGAGACGACGCCTTCGGCTCCCAGCGCAATCAGGGGCAGTGTCCATGCGTCATCGCCCGAGAGGACGCGAAATCCTGCGGGGCGTCCGGCTAAGATTTCCATCATCTGCGCGAGATTAGCGGACGCCTCTTTGATAGCGCCAATGTTTTCCACCTCGCGCGCCAGCCGCAGCACGGTCGGAGCAGCGATGTTCGTCGCAGTCCTTCCGGGGACATTGTAGAGCACCAGCGGCAGGTCACTGATGGCTTCAGCGATGGCGCGAAAATGCGCGTCGAGTCCTTCCTGTGTCGGCTTGTTGTAAAAGGGAGCGACGACCAGCACAGCATCCGCACCCAGCTCGCGTGCATGGCGCGCGTATTCGATGGCAGAGACGGTGGAGTTGCTTCCCGTTCCGGCAATTACACGGGCACGCCCGCGCGCGGCCTCGACAGTGATCCTGATGACCCGCCGGTCTTCCTCTTCAGTCATGGTCGCGGACTCGCCCGTCGTGCCACATGGAACGAGCAGCCGCACGTTGCCCGCGATCTGTAGCTCGATGAGCGCGCGCAGTTTCTCTTCGTCGAGTTCGCCCTTCGCCGTGAAGGGGGTGACGAGCGCCGTCGCGCATCCATGAAGCCACTCCAAGCTACGCATCGTTTTATGCCATCCTTTCTCTTGAGCGCCGCTTACACCCTGCTCCATTGATCGAGCCGCCGAATCGTATGCCTCGCTCAAGAGTGATGCCAATGACCGTCTCGACGTGGCAATGTTCGAGGGAGACTTCTGCTGATGGATAACACCATCCAGCACGTAACCGCCGTAGTTCTAGCTTAGAATGAAACTGTGAGGCAATGTAGTCTGGACGCTACTGAACTTTCCATAAGAATCAATGAGAATCTATGCCCGTTGATAGCAACTGTCAAGCATTATCTGATGCAAGTTTCTGGATACGAAAGCAGAGCAGTTGAGTCACTTATCAACCTTCGCCACCTCACCGTTTCGCTCTAGTATTTCAGGATGTATGCGCATAAAATGTCTGGCCTCAGCAAGCGAAGATGCCGCGCAGGAGGCAGGCATGAAGACGGCTCTGTGCGTGCGGCACGGAAGCTCTGAACCTGAGCCGCCGCCGCCGAACCCGCTCATCCACACGTTCGATGACATCTTTCCGTAGGGAGTGATGGTATCTTGATAGTGTGTGGGATAGCTGTTGAATCTTTCTGAAGATATAATTAGAAGCGGAGGTTTGAGGAATGAATTACAAGGTTCGCTTGCACAAATCGGAAGAAGGCTACAGCGTTTCGTGTCCCGGCTTGCCCGGCTGCTGGTCGCAGGGTGAAACAGAAGAAGAGGCTCTTGAAAATATTCAGGATGCCATCAAAGAGTATCTTGCGGCAGTAGATGAGTTGGTGCATGGCGAAGATGTCCGTGAAATTGAGGTGCCGGTCTAGCTGTGCCAAAGATTCCCGGCGTTAATCATCTTGATGCGATCAAAGCCCTTGAGAAAGCGGGTTTTCGCATCCTTCGTCAAGGCAAGCATGTTGTCATGTCCGATGGTACTCGCATCCTCACGATTCCGCGTCATAATCCGGTGAATGCTTTTACGATGGGCGGCATCGCGCGAGATGCTGGCTTGAGTGTTGAAGAATTCAAGAAGCTGCTCTAGGCATTTGGATAAGCAGCGACGACATCGAGCATGACCAGCGCGCCCGCCGGAAGCGACGCGGCAGCGAACGCCGTGCGGGCTGGCAGAGGCGTGACGCCGAGACCCGGCAGCCATGCAGAGTAAAGTTGGTCTACCGCTTTGAAATCCTTGATGTCCGCGAGCAGCAGCGTTACCTTCACGATGTCCGCAGGGGAGCAGCCTGCGGCGTTCAAAATCGCAGCGACATTCGACAGCATCCTCCGCGCTTGGGCTTCAAGCCCCTCTTCCAGCTTGCCTGTGTCCGGGTCGCGTCCGGTTTGGCCGGTCACGAAAACCAGATCGCCTGTGCGAATCGCCTGTGAGTACGTGCCGGTGGCGGGCGGGGCTGCGTTCGTAGCAATTTTGATCTTGTTAGGCATCTGACATGCTCCTTCTGACAAGGAAATACGTGCGAACTTTTAACTACTATCTATCCAACCGCTCCGCTTCGAGCGGAATTTCAAATTTGACTTTGACAGGCCCTCCGCTCAAGGGCGCGAGGTCTAGGAGCTGCGTCTGTCCGGGATAGATAATTTGCAGCAGGACGACGTTGGTGGGGTTCGAGAACTCCAAATCGAAGTAGTGAAATTCCGTGATATTCGAGCAATAGACCCAGAGGTTGTTCTGGTCGCGTATCCACTTGCTGAAGCCCTCGCTCTCCATGGGTTCGGTGCGGATTTCAAGCGGGACTTCGGACAAAATCTGTTTGGTCAAGTCGAAATTCTCAAAAGCATATTGCCAGCTTTGCTCGTATGGACGTTTGGTCGAACCCCGTTCACGCGGCAGACAGCCCCGTTGTTTCATACTGATGTTCTCTCGCACGAATTGTTCTTCCTCGGTCTCTGCGTCGTAGTCTCCGGCTGTAAGCCGGTTGAGAAAATGCTCTACGTCCCGGCTGGTCGTGAACACGCGATGGATGATGCGAAAATAAGTGATGGCGGTGGGATTGATGTCAAAGATCGTAATCCGCTTGGGTCGCCAGAGCGGGATAAGATTGAGACCGTACAGGCCGCCGACCACGCTAATCATGTGAATATTCTCATGCCTGTCCGGCGAGACATTCCGGTAGTGAGCCTTGATCTCCGCGAACTCGCCGAAAGACCCGTCCTGATAGCCGTCATCTGTACCGTAGAAAACGTTTTCTCGATGGTCGTGGTACATCTCTCGATTGAAAGCTCTAGGCGCTTCTGATGTCACAGTGTCTCCTCTTTCGCTTTTGGTAATCTCCGGGCGCAAACTTAATATTCCGCCATCGGCGGCTTGCTTTATTGCTGCTCCGCTTTCCTTACCAGTGGCAGGACATCGCGTCCAAAGATCAGCATCTCTTCAAGCTTCGGCCAGCCCGCGATAATAAACTGTGTGATGCCAATCCGCTTGTACTCTATAAAAGCCTTTGCAAGCTCCTCCGGCGTGCCTACCAGAGTCATCGCCGACGACCCGTAATAAGGCACCAGCCCGGCCCATAGACAGCGGTTCAACCAGCCGATTTCGTCGGCAGCGGCCAGAGCTTGTTTAAGCGTCTGCGAATCGCTGCTCGTGAGAATGTTGCGTTCTTGCCTGCCAATATCCTCGTCCGGCAGCAAGGCGCGGGCAGTTGCGAGCGCGTCTTCCCGCGTCGGCCTGCAAACGACGCAGAGCCTCAGACAGACTTCGATCCCTTGTTCTCGAAAACGGGCGACCATTGGTTGCAGCTTCTCAGGAGTATCAATCAAACGCAACCAGCAGGAACCCTGCGAGAGAGCGAGTCGCTGTGCTTGCTCCGAATGTCCGGAGACATAGATTTCCGGCGTGCTTCTATCAGACGCCACAAACGGTGTGTGCAGCTTGCCTTGCTCCACTCGATAATGCTGGCCTTCGTAATCTACATCTCCCTCGTTGCGCCAGAACGCTCGACACACGGCCAGAAATTCCTCCGCCCGTGCATACCGCTCATCGTGTTCCAAGTAATCGCCGTAGCCGCGTTGCTCGGCGGTCGAGCTACCGGCGACGATGTTCAAGGCGACGCGTCCTTCGATTAAGGCCGAGAGGGTATTGACCTGTTGGACGAAGGTTGCTGGTTGCATCAACCCCGAACGATAGGCCACGATGAACTTCAGCTTTGTAGTCACCATGCCAACCGCACACGCAAGAAGAATAGTATCCGGCTCGTAACGGCTGAAAGAAAGCAGCACCGATTCGATGCCCGCTTCCTCTGCGCTCCGTGCGAATTTGGTCCAGCCTTCCATGTCCGGCAGCGCAGCCGGTGACGCGCTTTTGGT
>JACMLC010000013.1 GCA_014379795.1 Pyrinomonadaceae bacterium | reverse complement strand
TGATGGCGAGGCCGAGACCGATGCCGCCAGTTTGTCTCTCGCGCGCATCAGCCACACGATAGAAGGGACGGAACAGCTCGCCGAGTTGCGCTTCCGGCACGCCCGCGCCGTGATCGCGCACATTGATAACAGCATGCTCTTTATCCGCTTCGCGCACGCGGCTGAGCGAGATTTCGACAGCCGTATTTTCTTTCGTATAACGCACGGCGTTGCGCAGAACGTTTTCGATGGCGCTCCGCAGCATCTCTTCTATCCCGTGCAGTGTGATTTCATCGCATGCGCCGACACGCACTGTGCGATTGCGGCTGCGCGCTTCGTAATCTGCGTCGGCTGCCGCTTCGCGCACGAGCCGGGGCAGATCAACGCTCTCTCTTCCGGCTATTTCCGCGCCGCTTTCCAGACGCGAGAGCGTGAGCAGTTGCGAGATTAAAGCATTGAGACGCACCGCCTCGCGCTCGATTCTTTCAAGAGCGTCCTGCGCTTCAATTCCCGCACGCTGCCGCGCGAGTTCCAGCGCGACATTCAGGCGCGCGAGCGGCGAGCGCAGCTCGTGTGAAATATCGCTCGTCAAACGCCGCTGCGCCAGCATCAGAGATTCTATCCGCGCGGCCATCTCGTCAAAATCTTTTGCTAAATCCGCCAGCTCGTCGCGTCGCCCTTTCATCGCCGGATGCACACGCGCGGTCAGATCGCCGGACGCAAGCTGTCTGGCCGCCACGCGAAGTTTGACAATCGGAGATGAGAGATAACGCGCGAGCCAGTAGCACACAACGCCTGCCGTCAGAAAGACTGCCAGAATGCGCAGCAGTCGCGTGCGCGGCTCGGCTCTGAGGGGAGCAAAGCGACTGCGCTCGACCTCCGCGACGAGGACGTAACGCGCGCCGCCTGCGCCCCAAGCACGCTGCGCCCCAAGCGTGTGCGCGCCGACAAATTCAAACTCCGGCTCTCCGCTTTGCCCTGCGCGCTGTGCCAACTCGCGCGCCCGCTCCGGCGCTACGCGCCCGGAGATTTCGCGTCCCTGCTCATCAAAAACCACAGCGCGCACGCGTGCTTGCCGCTCCATCCTTTCGAGATATGCGGCCAGCCCTGCTTGCCCTTCTCGCTCGAACGCTTCCGCCGCAGACGTTGCGTAAATCGCCAGCGCATCCGCAGCCACCACGCGCCAAGATGCGACCAGCGGCTCCGTCTGCATCGTCGCGGTCGAGACGGCAATCGCCATCGCCACCAGCGCCATCGCCAGCCAGAACCAGAGAAAGATTTTAAGGAAAAGACTCATAAAGAGCAGTGATAAGTGATGAGTGATGAGATAAGAGAAAAGCTTTTTCTTATCACTTATCACTCATCACTTATCACTGTGGTATAGATGTATCCCGCGCCGCGCACGGTCTTGATGCGCTCTGTGCCGTCGGCGCGTTGGCCGAGCTTGCGGCGTAGGTGGCTGACGTGCATGTCTATGCTGCGGTCAAAGGGCGTGAGCGCGCGTCCCAGGACGTTGCGGGCAAGCTCTTCGCGCGCGACGACGCGGCCAGCCGCACGCAGCAGCGCGCACAGCAAATCAAACTCGACTGCGGTCAAATCTAAAATCTCTCCCGCACAGGTGGCGACACGCGCGCCTGCATCAATCTCAACATCGCCGACTCGAAGCCGCTCTGGCGCGTCGCTTTTTTCCGGCTCAATTTCAGGATTTGCGCGGCGCAGGATGGCGCGAATGCGCGCGGCCAACTCGCGCGGGTTAAAGGGCTTGGCAAGATAATCGTCCGCGCCAATCTCCAGGCCGATGATGCGGTCAAGGTCTTCGCCGCGCGCCGTCAGCATCAGGACTGGAATCCGCGATGCCGCGCGCAAGCGGCGCAGGACTTCAAAGCCGTTCAGGGCGGGCAGCATGACATCTAAAATAATTAAAGCATGTTCTGCGGACAGTCCGCGCTCGACGCCGCGCTCGCCGTCATACACTGCTTCGAGGTCGAACCCTTCGGCGCGCAGGTATTCCGTCACCAGCTCGCACAGCTCGACATCATCATCCACGATTAGCAAACGTTCCATGCTTTATCCTTCCACGCTTGATTGTACGTTAATCGCCTCTGAAACTTCTGTAAAAAAGTGTCAAGAGAAATCCCTGTTGCCCTCTACAAAACTTTACTCAGGTTGACTGAAGTTTTACTGCACACGCCCGGGAAAATTCGTCTAATGCTGTGAATGTGAAAAGCGACGTTTAATCATGGACGCGCTAAATTTTCTTAAAGGAGAAATTGTTATGAAGAATCGTTTCGCTATCGCCATCAGCGCGGTGTTGTTGATTACGGCTGGCGCTGTGTTCGCTCTCGCACGCACGGGAGACCCGACCGGGCTTGACAACATCGCCGCGCAGGCAGTCAGTAAGGAAGGCCATCCGTTTATCCGCCGCATGATGAACCGCATCGCGGATCGCCTCGACCTGTCAGAAGAGCAGCGGCAGCAGGTCAAAACCATTCTCGAAAACGAACGTCCGACGGTTGAGCCGCTCGTACGCTCGCTCATCGCGACCAAGCAAGAGTTGCGCGAAGCCACCTCCAACGGCAAGTTTAACGAAGAGCAGGTGCGCGCCCTCGCAGACCGTCAGGGACAAACGATGTCACAACTGATAGTCGAAAAGGAGCGCGTCAAGGCGCAAATCTACAACATCCTGACGCCCGAGCAACGCGCCGAAGCCGAAAAAATGCGCTCGCGTTTTGAAGCGAAGATTCACGAGCGTTTGATGAAATAACTCGAAAGCCACGATTTAAACCACAAAGACACGCGAGGCACAAAGCAGAGCTAATTTTGATTTGCTTTGTGTCTTCGTGTCTTTGTGGTTAAATTTTTCTTTACGCCCTCTACGGAAACACGCACGGATGTTGTACATTAGGCGGGAAGAGGGATTCGCATCATGACAGACAGGCAACTCGTGGGAAAGCCCGTGCCGCGCAAAGAGGGACGCGATAAAGTCACAGGGCAGGCGCGTTACATAGACGATCTGCATTTCCCGGACATGCTCTACGGCGTGACGGTGCGCAGCAACGCGCCGCGAGGCCGCATTCAACGGATAGAATTTGAGAATGATGCTATCCCGTGGTCTGAGCTGACTGTGGTCACGGCCAGAGACATACCGGGCGAAAACTCTGTCGCGCTGATCCTGCTCGACCAGCCTTACTTGGCGGACGAGTTCGTCAATCACAGAGAAGAAGCCGTCCTGCTCTTAGCTCATCCTGACAGGCACTTGGTTGAAAAAGCTCGCCGCGCAGTTCGCATCGAGATAGAGCCTCTGCCCGCAATCTTTTCCATCGAAGATTCTTTGAATCGCAAAGAAGTCATCTGGGGCGAGGATAATATTTTCAAATCGTTTCAGGTCGAGAAGGGAAACGTGGACGAAGTTTGGGAAGGCGCGGACTTCATCATCGAAGGCGAATACCAGACAGGGGCGCAGGAGCAGCTTTACATCGAAAACAACGGCGTCATCGCGCTCGCCAGTCCCGAAGATGGCGTGACCGTGTGGGGTTCCATGCAATGCCCTTATTATGTTCACAAAGCCCTCTTGAAATTGTTTCCGTTGCCCGAAGAAAAGATTCGCGTGATACAGGTCGAGACGGGCGGCGGCTTTGGCGGCAAGGAAGAATATCCCTCAATGATTGCCGGTCACGCCGCGCTGCTCGCGTGGAAATCTGGCAGGCCGGTCAAGCTCGTGTACGACCGAGCGGAAGATATGGCGGCGACGACGAAGCGGCATCCCTCTCTGACAAAACATCGCACGGCGGTCACGCGCGACGGCAAACTGTTGGGAATTGAAATTGATTTCACCGTTGACGGCGGAGCTTACGCGACGCTCTCGTCCGTAGTCCTCTCGCGCGGCACGATTCACGCCGCAGGCCCGTACAACTGCGCGAACGTGCGCATCAAGAGCCGCGCCGTCGCGACCAACGCGCCGCCGCATGGAGCCTTTCGCGGCTTCGGCGCGCCGCAGAGCATCTTCGCGCTCGAACGCCATCTGAATAAAGTCGCTGCGACAGTCGGACTCACTCCCGAAGAGTTTCGCCGTCGCAATTTTTTACACGAAGGAGAGACGACCGCGACCGGGCAGGTGATTCACGAAAAGGTTGACTTGAATGGTTTGATGGAGCGCGCGTTTGAGCTTTCCGATTATTATCAAAAGCGTGAGAGCTTTGCCGAAGCGAATAAATTTTCCGTGAAGAAGAAGGGCATCGGCTTCGCTTCGTTTATGCACGGCGCGGGATTTACGGGTTCGGGCGAGCAGTATCTGCAATCCGTCGTCGGCGTCGAAGCCACAACCGAGGGGCGCATCCGCATCCTCGCCGCCAGCACAGAGATAGGACAGGGCACAAACACTATCTTCGGGCAGATTGCCGCCGAAGCATTAAAACTCGATTACGATTTGATCGAAGTCGCCAAGCCCGATACGGGCAATGTCCCAAACAGTGGGCCAACCGTAGCCTCGCGCACAGTGATGATCGTCGGCAAGCTCGTCGAATCCGCCGCGCTCGGTTTGAAGCAGACGCTCGTGCAGGGCGGATTTCTAACAGAAGATTATACGCAGGAAAATTTTCAAACAGCATGCCTCGCATATATTGAGAAACACGGCGCGCTCAAATCTTTTAGCCAGTACAAACAGCCGGAGACGATTCGCTGGGATGACGAAAAATATCAGGGCGACGCTTACGGCGCGTATGCGTGGGCTGTGTACGTCGCGGAAGTGACGGTTGACCCTCTGACCTACGAAGCGCACGTAGATGATTTCGTAGCCTTGCAGGAAGTCGGGCGCGTGATTCATCCCATCCTTGCCGCAGGGCAAATCGAAGGCGGCGTCGCGCAGGCCATAGGCTTTACGCTTTTTGAAAATGTCGTCTGGCAGGATGGCCGGATGGCTAACAGCCAGATGACGAATTACATCATCCCGACTGCCGCAGACATTCCGCCGATCCGTGTCTTCTTTGAAGAGACACCATACGCGGGTGGCCCTTCGGGCGCGAAAGGCATCGGGGAACTTCCGATGGACGGAGCCGCCCCTGCGATTTTGAATGCGATTGAGCATGCGACGGGCTTGAGCTTTAATCACGTCCCGCTGATGCCGGAAGCTTTGATGCTGGAGATGGAGAAGAGCTAGGCATGCCTGATGAAAATGGAAAATGCGCTGTGCCCTGCACGGTCAACGGCGAGGCCGTGACCCTGCACGCATATCCGATGGCGCGCCTGCTCGACGTGCTGCGTGAAGAATTAAGATTGACAGGCACAAAGGAAGGCTGCGGCGAAGGCGAGTGCGGAGCTTGCTCCGTCTTGCTTGACGGCGCGCTGGTCAACAGTTGTCTCGTCCCCATCTTGCAGGCGGAAGGCGCTCAGATAAAAACCATCGAAGGCGTTGCGAGCGGCGAACAACTTCATGCCGTGCAGCAAGCTTTTATCGAATGCGGCGGCGCGCAGTGCGGCATCTGCACACCGGGCATGGTGCTGGCCGCGATCAATCTGCTTGAGAAGAATGCTAATCCCGATGAAACGGCGATTCGCAACGGCTTGGCGGGAAATTTGTGTCGCTGCACGGGCTACATAAAAATTTTTGAAAGTGTCGTGAGAGCCTGCCAGAACACAGAGGCAAAGTCGTGAGAGCCTACCTGCCGGAATATGAGCTAAAAGCTCCTAAAGATTTAGCGGACGCGCTTGAAGTGTTGGCGCGCGAGCCGGGCGTGTGGCGGCCTTTCGCGGGCGGGACGGATTTGATGGTCTTGTTTGAAGCGGGACTCTTGGCGCACAAAAAATTCGTCAACATCTGGAATTTACAGGAGCTGAAGGGAATCGAAGCGACGGCAGATGAAATCACTTTGGGCGCGCTGACGACTTATACGGAGGTGCAGGAGAGCGAGATTTTGCGGGAAGAGTTTCCGATGCTCTGTCAGGCCGCGAGCGAGACGGGCGGCCTTGCGATTCAGAATCGCGGGACGCTCGCGGGCAACATCGCTAATGCTTCTCCGGCTGGAGATTCGCCGCCCGCGCTCTTGGTTTACGATGCTCGACTGGAATTGATTTCAACCGCAGGCGCGCGACGGGTTTCTTACGCGGATTTTCATACGGGCTACAAGCAGACGATTCTGAAGGCCGATGAAATCATCAGCCGCATATGCTTGCCGCGCGGGATGAAGGGCTGGCGTCAGTATTATCGCAAAGTCGGGACGCGAAAGGCGCAGGCCATCTCGAAAGTCTGTTTCGCGGGCGCGGTGCGAATGGATGGAAGGCGCGTCAGCGACATACGCCTCGCGCTCGGCAGCGTCGCGCCGACGCCTCTCCGGTGTCACCAGACCGAAGCGATGTTAAAAGGTCAGGAGCTTAACCGCGAGATTACAAGTGCGGCTCAGGAGCAGTTGATGAAAGAGATCGT
>JACMLC010000102.1 GCA_014379795.1 Pyrinomonadaceae bacterium | reverse complement strand
TTGCGCCACTGGCCGCCGTTCCAGTATTCCCACACGAGCGTCGCGGGCTGGCGGATTTTCTCTTCCGACTTGTCGCACGTCTGCTCTTTAAGCTGCGCCGGGTCAAGATGGACGCGCACGCCGAGGTTAATCTCGACGGCGGGAAAGGCATTGACCGACGAGAAGCCGAGCAGGAGCGCGCTCCCCAGCCGCGCACGCGAGCCGAAGGGCGCGTAAGATTTGCCGGTGGGTTTGTTCGCCTCAGTCGAGTCGAGATAATTGACTCCATCGAAGACTTGCACTTTTGAAAGCTGCGCGCCGAGTGCGATCAGCGGCTCATCAGTCTCAAAGATAACGGGGCGTTCCGGCTCAGGCGGCAAGAGTGATGCGGCTGCGCTCGCGGGCGGCGGTGGCGGGCTTGCGCTGACCTGCGTGCCGCGCGGGATAATGATGGTCGAGACGTTGGGCGAAGCGGGCGTAAAGGTCAGCTCCACGCTGGCGGGAAAAGGAGGCTTCCGTTCCACGCCGATCAGTTGCAGGAACTTGATGTAGTTGCGCTCCGGCACGCGGTTGACGCGATAGAGCATCATCTCGCTCATCCACGCGAACAACTCAATCAACGTGATACCCGGATCAGACTCGTTATGGTCTGTCCATTCGGGCGCGTAGCGCGGAATGAGCGAGCGCGCTTCCTCCACGATGTCCGCGAATCGCCGGTCGTCCAGATTGGGTGCTTGCAGTGGCATTACGGCTCCGTCAGGTAAAAGGGATAAACCAGATTGCGCAGCGCATTTGTGGAGCGCACGCGATAGTCTATGTAGATCAGCAGCCGGTTATCGTTCTCAGGAAATGATTCAACGCGCACGTTCTCGACATCTATGCGCGGCTCATATTCGGCCAACGATTTTTGCACCTCGTAAATAATCGAGCCACGCGTGGCCGCGTTGTTGGACGCAAACACGTATTCGTGAATTCCGCAGCCGAACTCCGGCAACATCACGCGCTCTCCCTTCGCCGTGCCCAAGATGATCCAGACCGCTTCATCTATGTCCTGCTCGTGGCTCGAATAGGAGAGGCCGCCGCGCGCATTGACGCGAATCGGAAACTTCCAGCCAACACCCAAAAACTCACGCGGCATAAACAATCACTCCACACTAAATTGCGGATGAAAAGCATTTCATACTGGCAGCGATTCGAGCGCGTCTTGCAACTGCACCAATGTGCTTTCCAATTTATCGAGCGTTTCGGTCAAATCTTTCGCCCCCGTGATGTCGCCCATCGAGGGCAGCGTGAGCGAAAGCCCGCCCATCTCTAACAGCGGCTTTGTCATCTCCAGAATGGGTTCAATCGCGCCGAGCGCGGCCATCAACTGCGCCAGCGAAGTCTCGGAATTTTCCTGCGCACACTTGAGTGCATCAATCAGGACGGGGTTGCCGTCGGCGGCGTTGAGGTCAATCCCAGCCTGAAAGTTGACGATGCTTTTGACCATGTTGATGAAGCAATGCAGGAACGCGATAATCATTCGCAGGATGTCTGCGATCATGATCGGGATTTTGCCGAAGACCAGAAAGCAATCGGCCAAATCGGCGGCGGCAGCAGCGATTTTGGGCAGCGTGTCAATGTTGATGTCTTTGAGCGCCACCATCACTTTCAGCACTTTGAAGAAGCAGGTCATCCCGGCGAGCGTCGGCGCGAGTTGCAGCATGAGACTATGCACCAGCGCGCAGTCGGTCGGCGGCCCCTTCGAGATGTCCATGATCGAAGAGAGTTCGCCGCCGAACGGCAAGCTGATCTTCATCATCTCGACCTTCGGCAGGTTCGTGCAGGGTATGGTGTCGGTTTCAGCCATGATCTTCGCTTATCAAATTCAGATGGGCGTCGGGATGGGTACGACTACGCGCCCGTTAATCATCACGGTCGGAGCTTCAATCGTGATGGCGGCGATGCCCCTGATTTTAATCTGCCCGTTCCTCAGCTCGATGGAGTTGCCGTGCGCGTCTTTGAGCCTCAGGTAGCCTTTATCTCCGCTGCTGATGTCCGGGTCGCCGATCTCTATCTCGTGGCCGTTGACGGAACGCAGCAGCCGTATCTTCGTGTCATCCTTCGGCGGCCTGTCTTTGCCGTTCCAGAGAAAGCCGAGGACGTAGGGCGCTTCCATGTTGCCCTGCTCAAAAGCGACCAGAGCTTCGTCGTCTACCTCCGGGATAAACCAACTGCCACGGTCATCGCCTGCCATCAGGGTTGCGATGCGCGCCCAATGGCTCTCCACATCGTCTCCGAGCGACGGGTATCTCAGCTTGACCCGCCCCATCTTCAACGGATCGTTATTGTCTATGACGAGGCCGACAATGACGCCGTAAATCTTGCTCATCTGGCCTTCTCCTCAAGCCGCGCATCAAATTCGGTGATGTAGCCGTTGGCCCCGATGCTGTGCGTGCTCGCAGTGACGGTGTAAGTGCCTGTGAAGGTGTCGCCAAGCCCGAGGATTTCGACGCGGCTTCCGGCGCGCAAGTCCGGCGTGCCAAGCGTAGAGCCGTGCGCCGTCACCATCTTTCCCGCGATTCCGCTGAGCTGTGCCTTCGCATATTCCTCAGCCTCTTTCTTGGTGGTGAAAGGCTTGTCCACGATGATTTCTTTTTTCTCTTTGAATCCTTCCTCAAGCGCTGCCAGTTGCTTTTTGTCTCGCAAAGGACTGTTGGGCAGCATCGTGCGGTCAACCGTCACCTTGGCGTCTTTCTTCTGTGCGACATCCCACCAGCGCACGGTCACTTCGCTCACCTGCTGCGAGGTCGTGAGCGTCGGCTGAAACTGGATGAGCGATTCGCCCCACTCCAGACTGTAGGAGACACGCGGCTCGTCTGCGACCGGCCCGAAGAAGAGATACGGTTCTTCGCGCTTCTCTTCGTTGTGATACTTGAGCACCACGTCGTAGCCGTGCCGGTGCGCGAGTTGGAGCAGGAACACGATGTCGAACTGATTTTTCTGTATCACATAGGTCAAAGACGGCTCTGTATGCTGTGCGCCCTCTTTCGTCTCTAGCGGGACGACGAGATTGCCGAGCTTGAGCTTGCCCCGGTCGCTGACCTTTTTGGCAATCAGGCTGGCCTGCATCTTCTCTTCCGGAAACATCTTCGGCTCGTAATGAAACGTCTCCTGTTTGGAACTCAACTGGCTCAGGATGCTCTGCGCGCTCACTTTCAAAACGGGTTGGCCGGAGGCGGGGAAACTGGGCGACAGTTTATGAATCTTGCCCGCCAGCATCAGGCGCAAAGGGTCTGACTTATCCTTGTGATCTTGTCTGACGGCTAAGGGTTTGAAGTAGCCCATGAACAGCTCGATGACCTGCCCCGGCTCGAAGAGCTGGCAATTGGCGTCGCGCCCGCCTTTCCTTGAGCCGGTATACTTGAAGTCTTTCGTCCCGGCGTCCCAGTTGTTGATGGTCAGCTCCATGGTGTCAATCTTGTCTATGCCGTCTGTGTAGCGCACATCGAGCACGTCTTTGGCGGTCGCTTTGGAAATGTCCTGCCCCTGAATCTTGATGTCGAAGGCGGGGACGTAAAAATCCCTGCCCTTGTAAAGCGGTTCAAATGTTTCAGGGGTGGCTGCCATCAGCGTGGCCTCCGTGTCACAGACTCGACTCTATGCGGCGGCAGCTTCAGCAACGTGCCCGGAGCAACGCGGCGCGGGTCTTCGATGTCGTTGGCTTCGGCGATGCGCCGCCATTCGGCTGGCGAGTCGTATTCCTGCGCCGAGAGCTGGTCCAATCGCTCGCGCCGCTTGAGGACGTGCGCCTTTGTCCGGTCGGCGGAGTTGAGATTGGCGACCATCTGCTCGACCGTCTGGTACTCGCGCAGCTTGACGGAAACACGCGCCCTGAGCGGAACGCCGTCCGGGCTGAAAAGCAGAAACTTGCGATCAAGGCTCTCGACAACGCAGGTAAAATAGAATGGCGCATAAGAGACGGGCTTCTTTTTCTGCGTCTCGTCAGAGGGCGGCGCGCCCCACGAGAAACGGCAGACCGGGACAGCGTGCGTGTCTGGGTCTTGCTTGACCAGCTCGTAAAAAGCGTTGACTTTTTCAGTCACGCTCTTAGCCGAGTCGCCCATGCCTTCGTCTGTGGTGTCAAAGAACAGTTCGAGGTTGAGGGTTTCCGTGCCGCCGCGTATGAATTGCAAGACGGGCGCGTCCAGACCGGGAATGGCAATCTCCGCAAACTGCGCGGTCTTGTTGAAACTCAGGTCAGTAGGGTTGAACTGGACTCTGAGCTTCTTGCCCTTCTTGGTCTTCGAGTCAAGGTTCTCGAAATATGCTTTTTGCAATTCCACGATGCGTCCTCTAAATCAAAGGCTTCTCAATCGGGTTCGGCCTCTGAACGGCGATCCTGCGGGTCGCTGTCCTTCTTAGCTTCAATCTCATCGCGCAAGACCTGCTTCATGCGCGCGACGGCCATCTGAATAATTCGCTCCGTCGTTTCATCGCTCACGCCGCCGCCGCCATCCGACACTTGCACGCTGCTCGTTAATGTTCCGATTGTGACCGGCACGATTTTTTCTCTCCCGCTTGCTGCTCAAATCAGTGTTGTGTAATCAAAGTTTTTGGGTTTCCTGAATTGCCACTAGCTTCAGCTAGTGGCAACTCAAATAACTTTCATTACACTGCACTAAAGTAGCTGCCAGCCCTCATGCGCGATTTCGAGGCTTTCGATAGCGACGCCGCTCTGCGCCGCGTTGAGCGTCGGCCCCGACATTTTCAAAGGCAGCCCACGCACGAACTTCCAACTCTTCACGGGCAGCCCCAACTCGTTTTGCAAAACGATCAAGCCGTCAAGCCGCTTGCCGCGCCCGGCCACATAGTCCGCGTGCCACTTCCACAGTTCGCTTGAGAAAGTCATGCCGCGTTTGAGCGTGATATTGGAGTAGGTCATCCGCGTCATAAACTTGTGGACGTAAGCGTTCTGTCCGCCTTCCGAATATTCCTCGACCGTCATGCTGGCATCGAGGCCGCTGCATTCGCTGAAGCCGCCCGCCGCGACACGCTTGACGCCGAAGACGGCCTTCTGCAAAGCGCCGGCGGTGTTCGTCAGCGAGATATAGAATTTGTACCCGCGCAACGGGTCGTCGCGCAGTCCCGTTTGAGCCATCTGCTGTTATCGCTCCACGATCTCAAGTTCTTCGACGGTGCGCCCGATGCGAAAGATGACGAACTCTGCCGGATGCGACGGCGCGACTCCGATCTCGACGATGAGCCGTCCCCCGTCAATCACTTCGGGCGGGTTGTTGCTCTCATCACACTTGACGAAAAAAGCTTCTTCAGGCGTCGTGCCACGGAGCGCGCCCGTGCGCCAGACTTCCTCTAAAAACGTGTTGATGGTTACGACCAGCGTCAGCCTCAGATTGAAATCATTCGGCTCAAAGACCGTCCACTGCATCGCCTCGTCAATCGTCTCTTCGATAGAGAGCATGAGTCGGCGCACGTTGACGTAACGCCAGTCGGCATCGCTGCTCAGCGTCCGTGCGCCGTAGACACGCAGCCCGCGACCCGGAAACGCTCGCACACAGTTAATGCCCTGCGGGTTCAAGATGCCCTGCGCTTC
>JACMLC010000101.1 GCA_014379795.1 Pyrinomonadaceae bacterium | reverse complement strand
TCTCCAAACTCTCCAAACTCTCCAAACTCTCTGAACTCTCCAAACTCTCTGAACTCTCCAAACTCTCTGAACTCTCTAAACTCTCCAAACTCTCCTGAGCGCTCCATAGCTCGACTTCATATTCCAGCTCGATGCCATGCTCTCTGCGCACGCGCTCTCTAATCTCTTCTGCGAGTGCGAGCGCGTCTGCGGCCTGCGCGTTCTCGCCCTCTGTGACGATAAAGTTGGCGTGAATGGGAGAGACGACCGCACCGCCCTTGCGCGTGCCTTTCATGCCCATCTCGTCAATCATCTTGCCCGTGCCGATGTTGCTTCCCGGCGGATTTTTAAAGAAGCACCCGGCGCTGCGCGAGCCGTGCGGCTGCGTCGCGAGGCGTCTGGCTTTGGCTTCGTCCATCCGCGCTTTGATCTTTGCCGGATCGTCTTTGCGCAAGAGCAAAGTCACGCCGAGCAGCAATTCGCCTTCACGAAAGGAAGTGTGACGATAATTCCACACGACCTCGCTGCCGGGAACCAATGCGACCTGACCGCCACGCGAGACGCGCACAGTTTCCGTCACAGTTCCTATCTCATGCTCATACGCGCCCGCGTTCATCCACAGCGCGCCGCCGACCGTGCCCGGAATGCCGCCCAAGCCCTCTATGCCGGACAACCCTTGCCGCCACGCGTCAATGCACAAGCGCGGCAGCGAATAACCCGCGCTCACGCTCGCGCGCTCGCCGTCAAAATGCGCTTCGCCCTTTAACTCTTTCGTGCTGACGACGACGTAATGATGCTCAGCATCATCAGCCAGCACGTTGCTGCCGGAACCGAGCGCACGCCATGCGATGCCTGCCTGCTCGAATTCATGCACGACCGCCGCGGCCTGTTCTTCCGTCACGGGCTGAATCACCCAGTCAATCGCACCGCCCACGCGCAGGCTCGTCAACTCCGCGAAACGCTTGCCACGCTCAGCGCGCACGCCGAGTCGCGCCGCGATCTCTTCAATCAACGAATCGCGTCGAATAGCATCAACTTTATTTTTAACTTCTGCCGACATACAAAAAACTGCTTCTAATATTCCCAATTACTCGGCGGATCAACTTCTGTGACGGCATAAGACTTCAAAAATCCGCACTGCACGCAACGCCACGTCTGAACTGTGCGAAACTCTTTGCCCTTGACAGATAAGCCAAGCCAGAAAGAAGGCTCAGGAGACCCTTTCACCCAACTGCTGACAAGTCGAGTGCCATAACTTCTGTCGAGAATAAACCCCTCTTCCATCTCGCCGCCGCACTCAGAGCATTTGTGTTCAGCCATCTGACATTCCCCTTTTTCAGTTCGCGATGCTTCCGGCGCGTAGCAAATCTAAAAGCTGTTCGCCAGCGCGATGCACCGGCCCGGCTCCGAGCGTAATGACCAGATCGCCCGCGCGCACCTGCTCGCGCAAGACTTCCGCGGCTCCTTCGAGCGCGCCGATGTAATGCGCGCTCTTGTGGCCGTAACGCTTAATGGCTTCCGTCAGAGCCTCAGAGGTCACGCCTTCAATCGGGTCTTCGCTCGCAGCGTAAATGTCAGCGACGAGCAGGGCGTCCGCGTTATTAAAGGACTGCGCAAAGCCTTCCATCTGATCTTTCGTGCGCGAATAGCGATGCGGCTGAAACAGCACTACGATGCGGCGGCCAGCCGAGCCGATTTTGGCGGCGGCCAGCGTCGCTTTAATCTCGGTCGGGTGATGCCCGTAATCATCCACGACCAGCACGCCCGCCTCTTCGCCTTTGAATTGAAAGCGGCGGTCTGCGTTCGTGAACGCGCTCAAAGCCTCTGCTGTCAACGCGAACTCGACATCAAGCTCAAAGCTGACGGCGATGGCCGCGAGCGCGTTATAGACATTATGCAGTCCGGGCACGCGCAAAGTGACTTCGCCGACCACATCGCTGCCCTGCCACACTGTAAAGCTTGACCCGAAAACCTGATCGAAGCGAATGCCGTGCGCGGAGATGTCTGCCTGCGCGCTCAAGCCGTAAGTCACGCGCCTGCGTTTGACGTGCGGAATCACGGCCTGCA
The DNA here is from genome assembly GCA_014379795.1 of Pyrinomonadaceae bacterium. Lineage (GTDB taxonomy): Bacteria > Acidobacteriota > Blastocatellia > Pyrinomonadales > Pyrinomonadaceae > JACMLC01. Next base: position 71 of record JACMLC010000101.1, on the reverse strand, counting down.
CCTGCGGATCATCCAGACACAAAATCGCCGCGCCGTAGAACGGGACTTTGTTGACAAAGCTCGTAAAGCAC
>JACMLC010000012.1 GCA_014379795.1 Pyrinomonadaceae bacterium | reverse complement strand
GGCGTTGAAGTGAAAATGCAGCGCCTCTTTGTCTCTGGCTTGGCAATCGGAAAAGCCAGCGAACTGTTTGGCGTCGCGAAAGATGAACTCAATCTGAAACCGCGCTTTGTAAAAACGAAAGATGTCGCGGGCGGCAATCTCGGTGTCGGTCGAGAACAGCACGACAAAGCGTGGTCTCTCTTTCTCTTTGCGGTTGACGACGGCCGCCACTCTGATGCGTCGCTTTAAGCTGACTGACCACACGACTAAAGTGTAGAGCGTGAGGTGTGCAGTGTCGGTGGTCATCTGCTCCCAACGACTCAAGTCATGGAAATTAACTTTACCGTCGAACTGGCGGCGTCTACCGCGCTTCTTTTGCTCTCCTTCGTACAGATACCGAAGGTCGGCGTCCGAGCGCAACTTGCTGATGACCTGAAAGCCCATAGCGCAGACGCCCGCGACGAACTTCAGTTTGGCGTAGAAGCCGTCAAAGACGCCGTAAGTGATGGACTGAGGAAAATACGGAGCCGTGCGACGCAGATGTTCAAGATAAAAATCAATGCGGGTGTGAGTCTTCTCTGACTGCTTGATGGCGGGTTGCGGCGCGGTCTGTTCGGCGGAGAGCGCGAAGGCTTGATGGCGTTCAACATCGACAATTGAGATCAACGAGACTTCCAAGCCACGCTCGGCGCGTGCGGCGCAACCGTTCCAGAAGCGGTCAAGACCGTAAGTGTGCTTGCCGCTCTTGGAAGAAAAAGAAGCGTCTTGCGCAAAGAGCTTGATGGCGGCGTCAGGCACGGCTCTGGCAATTGATGATTGGTTGAAAGAAACAAAGGCGAACGGTTTGCGAAATTGGCGGCGATAGGTCTTTTCATGCACAGAACTATGCCGACTCAAGTTCAAGAAGTTAATGCGCGTGCGCGTGACCAGCATGGTGACAAACAAGGTCAATAAAAACTTGCGTTGTGGTTTGGCAATTCCGCTCATGCGGTCTAAAATCTGTGCGACTACGGTCATCAGCCAATTCTCCTTTGACGTGCGTTTGGTCACACACATCTAAGCGGGGATTGGCTTTTCTTGTCAAAAACTGTCCGAACTATTGCTGCTTCATAACAGTCAACGAAAAAACCAGCCATTTCACTGATGAGCTTTCGCAGGCGACGCTTGCCTTTATGCGGCGCTTTGTAGGCTTCTCTCTTAACTTCAGGTGGAATAAGAATGAGCTTGAATTGGAAGGGTAGGAATTGTGCGATTTCCAATTTAACTAGCCGAGTAAGTAAAGTATTATCAATGACAGCGATAGGCAGACCACGCTGCTTGGAATATCGGCCCATTATTTTTCATCACTGACTAACTCACTAAGCGCTACTAAACCGAGAGCAATACCAGCTATCCATCCAAGTGTAGTTAAATCTTTCTTCCATCGCTGGCCTCGTATTTGTTCAAGCACTTTCATTAACGAAGATTCGTGAGCTGAAGGATTAGAACGCATAAAATAAACAACTTGACTATTAGGTATGCCTTGAAATGAGACGCCTTGTTCTATCAATGGAATTATCGGCTTATTAAGCTGTGCGGCAGCTTGCAATTCACGGTTGACCAGATTTGTTGTAAAGGCAGGCGCTGTTTTGGTTACCAACACAATGACAGCATCGCTTTGCTTTATTTTATTTTGTGTATCAGCAGACAGGCCGTTATTACTTACTTGAGTCCGGTCAGGCAACAAGATTGAGATGTCATAGGCCGCCGCTACCGCGCGAAGGCGTGCTGCAATAGGAGCGTCCCATTGTCCAACTGCATAGCTGAGAAAAACCTTCATATGATAATGATATACCTCACCCTCTCGAAAAGAAACCTTAGTTGAGGCATGTTCACGGTTAGCTTTAAGAAGCCACTATCAATGTTACTTTTGCCTTCTCACACTGACGCCCTGCGGCGGCTTGAACTCGAAGGCTTCGGCGGGCGCGATGTAGTTCTCGCGGACATTCGTCAAAGAGAATTCCGAAACAGCATTCGCTTCATCCGTTTGCCTGATTTTTGTAATCTGTCCCTCGTTTGTGACTTCAAGAAAAATCTCGCGGATGCCTGTGTCTTTTCTTTTGGGAACAAGTCGCAGCGTGCGGATGCCGCCGGATGCGCCCGCATCCTGCGAGGCAAAAGCTATCTCACGAAATTCGCGGCGCAGATTTTTTTGCCCGAGCAGGAAGAGAAAAGGGAATCGGGCATCGGAAATTTTCGAGGCGTCCGCGCGCGTCGCAACGCGGTCTTCGGGCGCATAGAACCAGACTTCTCGATTGTTGACGACAAAGAGCTTGCCGGGTTTCGGCTCGTATTCCCAGCGCATTTTGCGCGGGCGTTGCAGAAAGAGCCGCCCACGCTCGCGCTTCTCGCGCACGCCCGCGCCGCTGTAGCTCTGCTCAAACTCCGCCGCCAGCCCGCGCATGTTGCCGTAACGCTTTTCGATGCGAGCGATCAAAGAGTCAAGCTCGCCGGAAACAAAGATGTGGGAAACGGGCGAGGGGGAATAGGAAAATAGGGGAACAGGGGAAAGGGTTAAAAGCAAAAAACAAAATCCTAACCTAGTGGTTGACTTAAGCTTTCCTTTTCCCCTGTTCACCTTTTCCCCTGTTCCCCCTTTTCTGCTTCCGACTCGCGCACGAATAATTCTTCGAGCGATTGTTTGACGGGTTGGACGGAGACGAGCCGCCCGCCCGCCTGCCTCAAGGCAAGCAGCGCGGCGTCAACATCACGCTCGCTTGCAACCTCTATCCGTGCGCCGCCAGCGGTCGGCTCGCTACTCGCTCCTTCAAGCGCGGAGAGTTTTTGGGAAATCTCTTCCGCGCCCACTCCGGCGACGATAATTTCTATGCGGTGTTTGTCACCGGCGCGTTCGCGCAATTCTTCCAAAAGGCCTGTCTCTGCCAATCGCCCGCGCCGCATAATCGCCACGCGGTCGCACAAGACCTCTATGTCCGAAAGAATGTGCGAGCACATAAAGACGGTCGTGCCGCGCTCGCGTTGGGAGGCAATCAGGTCGCGCACCTGCCTGCGCCCGACAGGGTCTAGGCCGCTCATCGGCTCGTCCAGAAAAATTATCTCCGGGTCGTTGACCAGAGCCTGCGCCAGACCGACGCGCTGCAACATGCCTTTGGAAAATTTTCTGAGCTGCTTGTTCCAGCTCTTCTCGTCCAGATGCACGCGCGTCAGCAAATCTTCCGTGCGTCGTTTTCTTTCGCTCGCGTCATAGCCGAAAAGCTGCGCGCAGTAATTCAAAAATTCGCGCGCCGTCAGGTAATCATAAAAGTACGGATTTTCCGGCAAGTAGCCGATACGCGCGTGCATTCGCACGTCGCCGATGTCGCGCCCGAGGATGCGCGCTCCGCCCGTCGTCGGATAGATGAGGCGCATCAGGAGCTTGAGCGTCGTCGTTTTCCCAGCGCCGTTCGCGCCGAGAAAGCCGAAGATTTCGCCGCCCTCAACCTTCAGCGACAAGCCATCCAGCGCGCGCACCTTTCGCTTGCGCCAGAACCCGACCTCGTAATCCTTCGTCAGATTTTCGATTTCGACAACAGCAGGCATAATAAAAATTTTGCAGGAATCTAAGCCACAGAGAACACAGAGGTCACAGAGAAATTAATGATTTCAAATTTGAGATTCAGAATTTGATATTTCTCTCTGTGCGCTCTGTGTCCTCTGTGGCAATCATTCCTCTCTCTAAAGTTTTTCTACTGGCTACTGACTACTGGCTACTGGCTACTCTTACTTGTACGGCACTTTTGATTTCTGCCAATCAAGGTCAACGTCGCAGCCGTCTTTGACCAGCAGGTAAGGCACGTCTGTCGGGTCTAGCGGCGAGCCGGATTGGTCAAGGCGCAAACGCGCGCCTGTTGCGAGCCGCGCGGCGCGCAACTCCGCCGCAACATCCTGCCACCTGGAAGCGCAGCGATTCGTGCGCTGCTTAAAATTTTCCAAGACCTTTCGAATAGCATCTCTCTCATCAAACGAGTCTACCTGCAAGAGCCGCCGCGCGAGCATCTCTTTGACCTGCTCATCATCCGCCTGCTCAAGCATGTGCCTGTACATCGCGCGCGCGGTCTCGCGGCTGTCACCTTCGGCCAGCAGGCGCGCTCTCAGCATGCTCATCCATTCGGGCGCGCCGGAAAGCTTTGCGCCCGCGCCGTAAGCTTCGCTCGAGGCGCGATAGTCTCCGCGCTTCCAGTAGATATAGCCCAGATGTTGATACAAACGCCACGCGTCCGGGTTGGCCGCGATGCCTTTCCTCAAGAGCTTGATCGCGTCTTCCTGATTAACCGCCGGAAGCACTACGCCGCCATAGTCATAGACGGCCATGAATTGCGGATCAAGCGTCGTGGCCGTGTCCAGCAAAGGATAAAGCCGGTGCAGTTTGAGCGCACTCAGATCGTCCATCTGAGTCTGTCCCTGATGGTCGAGGACTTTCTGCCCTACGTATTGCAGCGCGCGCATCCAGTACCAGTCCGCGACCATCCCGTTAAAGCCGATGCTCATCCGCCGTGCGGTCGCGCCCGTGACATACAAACTCTCTTCTTCAAGCTGCGGGTCGGCTGGAGGCTTACGGGCATCCATCCAAAGGCTGAGCGCGACG
>JACMLC010000100.1 GCA_014379795.1 Pyrinomonadaceae bacterium | reverse complement strand
CGCCTGCGTCGCTGGCGACCTATACTCTGCGGTAACAAAACGGTCGCCTGCAACGCAGGCTCTGGTATTGATGGATGCTGAGTGACCCCATGCTGGCGCATGGGGCTACACGCTGCCGCCTGCTACGCAGGCTCTTTGAGTAGCTTAACTCGAACTGACGTTTGTTACGGCTTAAGCGCAAACTGTTTTGCCAGCTCGCGCTTGAGCAACTTGCCTGTCGGCCCTTTTGGAATGTCTTTGACGAACTGAATTGACTTGGGGCATTTGAAATCAGCCAACCGCTCGCGGCAATGATTTAGCAATTCTGCTTCGGTTGCGCTCTGTCCTTCTTTGAGCACGACGAACGCCGTCACTTCTTCGCCGTAGAGCTTGTCAGGGATGCCTATGGTCGCAGCCGCAGCGACCGACGGGTGCTCATACAAAACCTCGTCAATCTCGCGCGGGTAGATGTTCTCGCCTCCGCGTATAATCATGTCGGACTTGCGATCCACGATGTAATAAAAACCGTCCGCGTCTCTGTAGCCAATGTCACCCGTGTGAAACCACCCGCCGCGAAACGCGCGCTCGTTCGCGTCCGCGTTCTTGTAATAGCCTTTCAAAATATTTTCGCCGCGCAGGACGATCTCGCCCAAGTTCCCAAACGGCACTTCCCTGTCCTCTTCGTCCACGACACGCATCTCGTTGCCAATCGGCATCCCGCAAGAGCCTGCGCGCCGCCGCTCGTCCGGCGGATTAAAGGTCGAGCGACAGGTTGATTCAGACAAACCGTAGCCTTCTATGACCAGACAATTAAAAGCCTCTTCAAATTTTCGCAGGATTTCGGCGGGCACAGGCGCAGACCCGCACATGGCAAAGCGCAGTTGTTCAGTCTTCAAATTTTCCGGCACGCCTTCCGGATATTTGTCCAGCAACATCGAAAGCATCGTCGCCACAGAGCCAAACGAAGTCACTTCGTAATCAGAGATGATTTGCCAGAAGCGCGTCGCAGAAAATTTCGGACTCACCACCGTCGAAGCTCCCGCATAAAGCGGCGTCATCGTCGTTACCGAAACCGCGTTCATGTGAAAGAGCGGCATCATCGTCAACAAACGATCATGTTCGGTAAAGCCGAGCCAGCTCGCAATCTGCCGCGCGTTCGCAATCAGATTGGCGTGAGTCAACAGGCATCCTTTCGGTTTCCCCGTCGTGCCGGAAGTGTAAATGATAATCGCCTCGTCATCGCTTTCAAGATCAGCGCTGGGCAAATGCTCTCCGTCTCCCGAAAATTCTTCAGTAGCTTGCTTCTCATCATCAAACACGATTACCGCTTCGAGGCTTGAGAGCTTATCCGCAAAGCTTTCAACCTGCGGCAAGAATTCAGTCTTAACGAGCAGAGCTTTGGCCTCCGAATTGGCGATGATGTAAGCCATCTCCGGCGGCTTCAGCAGCGAGTTGATCGGCCCCGCGAGCGCGCCCAATTTGAAGCAGGCGAAGTAAGCTATGATATATTCCGCGCTGTTCGGCATCAGCAGGCTGACCACATCGCCCTTCGCGATGCCATGCGCCGCCAGCAGGCGCACAGTCCGATTGACCACTGCGTCAAACTCCGCGTAACTGTAACGCCGCCCGTCCGCTTCCGAAAAAAGAAAATGCTTTTCCCCGAAATCACCCGCGCGTTGCTCAAGCAATTCGCGCAGGTTTTCAGGGTCGCGCTCCTGCTTTGCGGGTTGTATGTTGTCGCTCTCGTTCATCGTGGCCTATGATATATGAAGCACAAATCTCTTGCATCATGAAGGAGCAGCGATGAATGACGCGCTGGAAGATTTCCGAAACACCATCGAGGCGGCGGCTGAGCGGTTGCTGCAAATCTCAGAAGAGCAAAGCCGGATTCCCAAGGCTGTGGGCAAGTGGTCTGCGAAGGAAATCATCGGCCACCTAATTGATTCGGCCTCGAACAATCATCAACGATTCGTGCGCGCTCAATTTTCGGACGAGCTGATTTTTCCCGGCTACCCGCAGGAAGATTGGATAAGCGTCCAGCAATATAATGAGGAATCATGGCCGCTGCTGGTTCAGCTCTGGAAGACTTTCAATTTGCATCTCCTGCATGTGATGTCGTGCGTGCCCGAACAGGCGTTAAAGAAGCTACGCGCCAAACATAACCTGCATCAGATTGCATGGGTCACGGTTGATGAGGGTGAAGCTGTCACGCTGGAATATTTCATGCGCGATTACATAAGGCATTTAAAGCATCATCTCAAACAGGTTTTTGAAAACAATCCGCAGGCAACATGAAATGCGACCGCAGCGGGGGCAAGCCCCTCTTCCTAACCTGCTAATGAGCTTGGCTT
>JACMLC010000099.1 GCA_014379795.1 Pyrinomonadaceae bacterium | reverse complement strand
AGTTGCCCGCAGTTCGCGCTCACGCCGCTCCACTTTTCGATGTTCAAAGCTATCTGCGCCAGCGCGGCGGTCGGCATGTGTTGTGCCTCGCCGGTCAAGGCGGCCAGCAAATCTGTAAAGCCGGGGTTGTGGCCGATGAGGAGGGCGACGCTGACATCTTCTTCGATCTGTGCGATGACGCTCTGAAGCTGCGCCGCACTCGCCTCGTAAATTCGTTCGTCGTAACGCAAGGCCACACCAGCTATACCCGCCGCTTCTATGACGAGACGGGCAGTTTGTCTGGCTCTCTCCGCCGGAGAGGAAAGCGCCAACTGAGGCTGCAACTTCTCGCGCCGCAGAAAGCCGCCGATGAGCGGCGCAGCCCTCTGGCCGCGATCATTGAGCGGGCGTTCAAAATCCGATAACGACTGATCGCCCCAATCCGATTTAGCATGCCTCATAAGAAAGAGAGTTTTCATGTCGTATGTAAAATACGTCCCGCTTAGTGCTCAGGCTACTTATCTTTCTTTACCACCTCAAATTTCCCAAGCGGCTCGCTTGTCACAAAGCCGTCAAGCCTCCAAGTACCAGTAATCCGGCTATCAACAAACTGACCATCCAAAAGAAGCCCCCCATCATCAAGAGAGGGGGCGAAATCAAAGCTAACTTTCTTTCCCTCGATCAATCCCTCACAGCCGCCGTTCTTCTCAAAAAGTCCTTCGGGGGCATATTCCTTCCTCGTTATTATACATCGTCCTTTCAAATGGTTCCCCTCAAGCGAGATCAGTGAAATTGTTCCTGTGAAAGCTACACGTCCCGCAGTATCATGACCTACCAGTTCATACTGACCAAGCATTGAAATCTGATGAGCGGGTTCATGAGTACAGCTAGCCAGCATTACAAACCATGCTAGTAACAATATGGTAAGACCTGTTTTCATGGTTAATCCTCCAAAATTTTTATAGGGAGGCCATGCCTAAAGCTCGCTCCTTTTCCTTGCTCAATTCAGCAGCAGGCGGCTCGCAAATGGCTTTGAGCGCGCCGATGATACGCTTACGCGAAAGGTGGTCTCCCTTTTTACCATCTCCCTTAGTGTGAAGCACAAGGTCTGTGATGGACAGGATGCCTTGCAGCGTGCCGTCTTCGCCGATGACCGGCAGACGCCTGAGCCGTGACTGTCTCATGATGTCCAGCGCAGCTTCCGCGTCATCGGACGGCGCGCAGGCGCGCACCACCGTACCGCTCAAGACTTCGCCGACCTGCATTTCCGATGCGAGCCGGTTGCGCGTCGCGACGGCCATGCAGATGTCTCTATCTGTCAGCATGCCTATGACCTTACGCTCTGCGTCTACGACCGGAATTGCGCCGCAATCTTTGTCCCACATCAGCTTGGCTACGTCCGCGAGGCTCGCCTTTGGCCCGCAGTATCCCACCTCACGAGTCATAATTTCCTGAACCTTCATAAATATTTCTCCTTTGAATAGTTTTCTCGCACACTTGTAGCACAAAAGTTTTGCCGAGCCATAATTGACCTGTGTTTTTATCTGCTGAATCAACGGCGGCAGGACAACGGGTTTTCGCGTTTGTTGTGCGCCGCCGTTTCATGCTGTAATCGGAATGTCCGTAGACGGAATCTGCAAAGTGGTCAAGATGCGGGCTAATGCCGTCTCAAACATAGGGAGCCTTCTGAAATTCGTTGTGTCAAAACTTAAGAAAATAAAATCTCAGTTGCTCGTCTGCGCGCACAAAACCTGTTTGAAGCAGGGCGGGAAAAGCACGCGCAAAGAATTGAAGCGCGCGCTCAAAGAGCGGGAATTACGCGAGTGCGTGTTGATTACCAAAGTGGATTGTCTGGATCAATGCGGGCGAGGCCCCGTGGTAGTCGTTTACCCGGACGGCGTCTGGTACGGCGGCGTTGACGAGAAGCGCGCACGCGCCATCGTCGAGAAGCATTTTGATAAAGCGAAAGATTGGAAAGAGCTGAAAGTCTTGCACGACATGCAGGGCGAAGGGAAAGCGAAATGAGCGGGCGCACCATCGTCGTCGGAGACATACATGGCTGCGCAGACGAGCTTGAGATGTTGCTTGATAAAGTCTCGCTCAAAGCGTCTGACCGCGTTGTCTCGGTCGGCGATCTCGTGACAAAGGGAAAGAAGAACAGAGAAGTGCTTGACCGCTTTATCGAAGACAAGCGTTTCGCAGCCGTCCTTGGCAATCACGACCGCGCGCTCAGGCGTTACTGGCGCGGCGAGGGCATCTCGCTCAAGCCCGCGCAGCAGGCCACCCTCGACGAATTGAAAATTGACGAAGCGCGTTATTCGACTTACTTGCAGGAATTGCCGCACCTGCTGGATTTGGGAAAGCATCTGGTCGTGCATGCGGGCGTCAGGCCGTCCGTCGCGCTCGACGCGCAGGCGGTGGAAGATTTGACGGAGCTGCGCACGCTCGGCGAAGACCGCACGAACCGCGAAGGCACGCCGTGGTACGAAGCTTATGACGGCGAAAAAATCGTACTCTTCGGTCATTGGCCTGCGCCTGAGCCGCGCCGCGCACGCCGCGCTATCGGTCTTGATACGGGCTGCGTCTACGGCTATCAATTAACGGCTTACATCATCGAGACGGACGAGTTCACAAACGTGCAGGCGCGCGAGGCTTACAGTCAACCGAAGAAAAAAGGTTCAATAAAGTAAAAAGGTAAAAGGTAAAAGGTAAAAGTGAGGCTCAAAGCAATTTAATAAAATTTGGTTTCCGCCTTCCTTTTACCTTTTTACTTTTACCTTTTACCTTCTTGTCTAACAGTAATGTAATATCGCTTTCATAAAATCAGGGTTGTTAAATAAAGGAGCGTGCATTGAGACTCGCAGCGATAGACATCGGCTCAAACTCAATCAAGCTGGTCGTGGTCGAAGCGGCGGCGAGCGATTCGTTTGCCGTGCTGGGGCGCGAGAAGGAAAGCGTCCGGCTCGGGCATGAGACGCTCAGCAAACAGCATCTCGCACAGGCGGCGATTGAGCGCGCGGGGGATACCATCAAACGCTTTCGCTCAATCGCCGAAGCCAGAGGCGCGGAACGTTTAGTGGCGGTCGCGACGGCCTCCGTGCGCGAAGCGCACAACGCAGCGGACTTTATCAACCAGATTGAAAAGCGGACGGGCGTGCGCGTCGAAATCCTCTCCGGCATCGAAGAGGCGCGCTTGATTGGCCTTGGGGCATCGCAGGGCTGCGCGGCGCGCGGCGTCTCTTTGATGAACATAGACATCGGCGGCGGCTCGACGGAAATCTCTCTGATGCGTGACGGCCTGCCCGCAGAGCTTTTTTCCATCAAGCTCGGCGCGGTCGGCCTCACGGACGAATTTATTTCCAACGATCCGCCGAAGCCGAAAGAGCTGCGCGCCCTGCGCGAAGAGATACGCGCCGCGCTCGAACGCCCGAGCCGCGAACTGCGCCACGCGCGCTGGCAGCAGGCGACAGGCACTTCCGGGACGATCATTGCGATTGGCGAAGCGATTCGCCTACGCGCCCTCCGCGCGTCAGGCGAGAGCGCGCAGGGCGCACAGCCCGCCGCCAACGAAATCGCGCTCAGCGTCCTTGAGAAATTTAACGAGCGTGTCTCGCAGATGACCGTCACAGAGCGGCGCGGCATTTCCGGCATCAGCTCGCAACGCTCCGAAATCCTCGTCGCGGGCGGGCAAATTCTCGAAGGCGCGATGCGCGCCCTCAATCTTAATTTGCTGCGGACATGCGATTACGCTCTGCGTGAAGGCGTGATTATCGAGACCCTGCGCGAGATGGAAGCGGAATCGCTTCCGCCCGTGCCGGACGTGGCAGATCAAAAACTGCTCGGCGTGCATGCGGTCGGGCGTCGCTTTGGTTATGAAGAAACGCACGCGCAACAGGTCACGCGGCTCGCAGAAAAAATCTTTGATAGT
>JACMLC010000098.1 GCA_014379795.1 Pyrinomonadaceae bacterium | reverse complement strand
GCGGCGGCGGCGGCGGGCATCAATTCAAATGTGTTGGAGATGGCGCAATGGCTCAGGCTTCAGCTCGGCAGGGGAGCGTATGAGGGCAAACGTATTTACAGTTCAGCCTCCTCGCACGAGATGTGGCAACCGAACGTGATGCTGCCCATCAGCGAGTCGGGCGCGAAATTCAATCCGACCAGACACTTTCGCGCTTACGGCCTCGGCTGGTTTCTGAGCGATTATCACGGGCGCAAGGTGATAGACCACAGCGGCGGTCTCGACGGCATGATCTCGCAGACGGGCATGATGCCCGAAGAGAATCTTGGCGTCGTCATCCTCAGCAACAGCGAAACCTCGCTGCCCGCAATCATGATGAACAAAGTTTTCGACGTATTTCTCGGCGTGCCTAAACGGGACTGGAACGCGGAACTCATGGCGCGCGTCGAGCAGGGCAAAGAAGCAGACCGCAAAGCTGCACAGGAAGAAGAAGCCGCACGCGCCAAAGACACCAAGCCTTCGCTTGCGCTCTCGCTGTACGCCGGAGCTTACGGCGGACAGATGTACGGCGAAGCGAAAGTGACCGAAGAGAATGGAAAATTAGTTTTACGCCTGACGCCTGCCACAAACTTTGTAGGAGATTTAGAGCACTGGCAACACGACACCTTCACTGTCAAATGGCGCGAGACGGTCAGCTATCCATTCGGGCGCGGCTTCGTCACCTTCACCCTCAACCCGCAGGGCAAAGTTGACGAGATGAAGATAGACGTGCCCAACCCCGATTTCGATTTCAAGGAGTTGGAGTTCAAGCGCATGCAGAATCTGCAGACAGGCAGCCGCTGATAGTGTCCTAATAAATAGCGGCCACGAATCCCGCTAAGAATGTCGTGGCCGCGACTCCTACAAGTCTAGAGCATGCGCAAATTGTTCGATAGAGACAGCTCGCGCACGCCGGTTCAGCCTATCAGATGCTCGCTGTCGGCCATCACCGCTCTTCGACGGGAATCAGCAGGAGCCTATACTGTCGCCCGTTTTCAATATTCTGGAACGAACCGGTTATTGTAGACAGCGATAGATTCACTGCTACTTCAGGGGATTCGCTGGCATTGTCCACCGACAGGTAATTCACTCCGGTCTGCCACTCAATGGTCACGTATCCTGCCGTTACGTTGGCTTCAAAATCCGGGTCCTCGGTCACTACCGGCGCCGCCTTTGTTCCGGTTAGAAAAGTGCCTGCCGCAAACGAGAGGATGCAGAGAGCAATGATGAGTAGATTCTTTCGCATGTTGATGTCTCCTTTTGAGTAAGTGTTGAGAGTTAAGATTGAGCCACTGGGCAATTCCCCGGCGATGAGAGAATGTTCACCGGGAAATATGGAGCAATCAGCGAAGTTTCTTCCTGTGACCGAGAATACGCGTTCGCCTGTCAGGCGGTCAAGAAATTGTAAGTACGTTTTGAAATGAGCGAAAAGCAGATGAGTCCGCGCAACTCGTTGGCCCCAGCTCATTTCAGGACTGCAACATTTATTAGGACACCGAACTCTTTTGTGCTGACTGGACAGCGCGCCTCTCGCAGTGTAAAAGTTTTAGTTTCGCTTGCACGCGATTATTTACACTGAAGAGGTAACGTCTCATGCTTCGCGCAGGTATTGTCGGGCTGCCGAATGTCGGCAAGTCCACGCTTTTTAACGCGCTCACGTCGCAGCAGGCCGCGCTCGCTGCCAATTATCCTTTCGCCACCATCGAGCCGAACATCGGCGTCGTGGCCGTGCCCGACGAGCGGCTTGAGCCGCTGGCGAAGCTGGTCAAAACCAGCGTCATTATTCCTGCGACAATCGAATTCGTAGACATCGCCGGTCTCGTGCGCGGCGCGTCGAAGGGCGAGGGCTTGGGCAACCAGTTTCTCGCCACCATCCGCGAGACGGAAGTTATTATACAGGTCGTGCGCTGCTTTGAAGACGAAGGCATCGTTCACGTCGAAGGCTCTGTCAACCCGCAACGCGACATCGAGACGATTCAGATTGAGCTGGCCTTAGCAGACCTCGCATCGGTCGAGCGACGGCGCGAGCGCGCACAAAAGACCGCTAAGAGCGGAGACAAAACAGCGAAGGCCGAGATAGAAGTTTTAGACAAGCTGCTCCCCGCTCTGGAAGAAGGCAAGAGCGCGCGCACCGTTTCCCTGACGGACGAAGAGCGCGCCGTTGCCAGAAACTTTTTCCTGCTAACGATGAAGCCGACCATCTATGCCGCGAATGTTGACGAAGCGATGCTGGCGGACAAAGAAGAGACGGCGCACGTTCGCGCGGTGCGCGAGATCGCAGAGAGCGAGGCGGCGGAGTTCGTCATCATCTGCGCGCAGCTCGAAGCAGAGCTGGTCGAGTTGCCGCCCGATGAGCGGGTTGATTATCTAGACTCGCTGGGCGTCGTAGGGAGCGGCGTTGATCGGCTTATCAAGAGCGCGTATCACCTGCTCGGACTGATGTCGTTTTTGACGGCGGGCGAAAAAGAGGTGCGCGCGTGGACGATTCCGCAGGGTACGCGCGCCCCGCAGGCCGCAGGCACAATCCACTCTGACATCGAGCGCGGCTTTATCCGCGCCGAAACCATCGGCTATGACAACCTCTTGCGCGCAGGCTCTTACGCGGCGGCGCGCGAACAAGGGTTGCTGCGTCTCGAAGGCAAAGAATACGTGATGCAGGAAGGCGATATTGTGAACTTCCGCTTTAATGTCTAAAGCGTGCTATGCAACCTGCGCTTTTCCCTTCCCTCAAAACGTCAGAATCTCAGGTTGTCTTAGGACAAGACTGGTATTACCATATCCATCGTTGTCACCTATCATCCCTGCTTTAGCACCCTGAAGGTTTGCACGTCTAAGATGGCCGGGAGATACAATTATGACCACCGAAGAAAGATTATTGAAGCTGGAAAACGCCTTCAGCACGATAGCTGAACTGGCAGCCAAATCCGATTCACGCACCTTCGATGTGGAAAAGGTTTTGGCACAACATAGTGAGCAAATTCGCGTCTTGACGGAATTGTCCACACAACATGATAAGCAAATCAAGTCATCGAAGGGATTAGCCGATCAACATGATGAGCAAATTAAGATGCTCACTCAGTTGATTGTCAGTGCTGCCGAGCGAATGGATACACAGCAGGACTGGATCAATATGCTCGGTACGACGCAGGCTAATTTGGAAGTATTGACTAATCAACATGTTGAGCAACTCAGGACGCTCAATCAGTTGACTGTCAGCGCGAGCGAGCGGATGGACACGCACGAATCATGGATTACCTCTCTCGGCACAGCGCAAGCGGAATTGACGCAAGCTCAGGAGAAATTGACGCAAGCTCAGGCGAATACGGAGAAAGCTTTGGCTTCTCTGACGAAGCGCGTTGACCGTCTCTCTGAAACTGTCGAGCGTTACATAAACAAGCAGGAATAGGGCTGTCGGGCAGGAAAGCTCGTATTGTCTTCTCTCCCATTATCAAGCATAATTCCTGCTAACCCGGCAATCAAAACGAGTGAGCAAAAGGAGATTCATCAAGATGGCAGACGAGAAGAATGAGAATACGTGCGCGAGAGAAACCTGCGGGTGTCCTTCGTCACAGGACAGCAAGTATTGCAGCGAAGGGTGCGAGGATGCGGACAAGGTGCATGTTATGGAAATCGCCTGTTCATGCCACCACCCGGAGTGCAGATAAAGGCAGCAGTAAATATAGGAGAGGTGATCTGCCATGCCGAGATATAGAATGTTCGCCATCGTGGATCGGAGCAGGCTGCACATGCAAACTCTGGAACTCTGTAGTCAAGGAGTTTCGCTGCAAGGCGCGCAGCAGTTCTTAAACGGAGAGATTGTCACCGGCCTTGCCGACCGTCAACGGCTCGCGCAGTTCATTGCCGCACTAAAGCATGATAGGACAGAGACTGTAGATAAGAACGAGACGATCACGATTCACGGCAACAGGACAGAGAATGTAAATGCAACGGGCATGACGACTCTTGGAGCACAGCAGTTCTTCGCCGGTCAGCCCGTCAGTAACGCACAGGATCGCCAGCGTTTAGCGCGGATGCTGGTGGGCGATATCAACAAAACACCGATTCCGGGCGGGCCGGTTCCCATCCCTTATCCCAACATTGCTGCTAAACAATAAACTGATAGTTCAGAGAGAGAATCAGTGCGTTAATTAGTGGCGCAGAAAATTAGAAGTCGCTCTCTGCCATGCGTGGCTCATAAAAGAATGTAGTCTGGCATGGCTCATGTCCGGTAATCGTTGATAGATTAAACCTCTTCGGCTATTCTGTTGCGGCTCTAAGCGAGGATGGCATTTTTCCCGTGCGGCTCGGCTGCTTTTGAGCTTTATGCTTCCGGCGCGTATTCCATCCTCATATCCTTGAAATTTCGGCATTCCTTAAAAGGAGAATCCCTCATGAAACTAGAAGATGTTTCCAGTCAAAATCTCAGCCTGACTTACGACGATTTGATAAAAGACAAAGAGCTGACCCGGCAAATACAAACCCTCGTGATGGGGACGGGCGTGCCGCTCAAAGGCGGCGCGGATGGCAACTATGGGAAAAACACCAAAGGCGCGATAGACACTTTTGCCGCCAATCATAAGCTCACACAAGGCGTCATCAACAAACAGTTTGCAGACACCTTGCTGCAAGCTCCGCAAGTGCCTGCGCCGGTGGCAAAGGCCATCGCCAAATTAACCGATCAGGATTTTTCCGATTGCGCGACGAGTCTGGATTGTCAGATCGCTGCGGTCAGGGCGGTCGTGGCGGTCGAGAGCGCGGGCGGCGGATTCCTGCCCGACGGCAGGCCGAAGATTCTGTTCGAGGCCAAGTATTTTCACAAGCTGACGGGCGGCAAATTCGATAAGACCAATCCGAATATCAGCTCGCCCGTGTGGAACAAAAATCTGTACAAGGGCGGCGCACGCGAGTGGGACAGGCTCAATGAGGCTCTGGCTCTGGATCACGATGCTGCGCTGCAATCCGCTTCGTGGGGCTTGTTTCAGATCATGGGCGCGAACTATAAGCTGTGCGGCTTTGACAACGTCAATGATTTCGTCGCCGCGATGGAGAAGAGCGAAGGCGACCAGCTCAAAGCCTTTATCGGCTTCGTCAAGAGCAACAAGCTCGACGGCTTCCTGCGCACGCGCAACTGGGCATCCTTCGCCAATGGTTACAACGGCCCCGGCTATAAGAAGAACCAGTACGATGTGAAGCTGGCTAATGCCTACAACAAGTATGCAAAGGCATAGCGTCATGTGAATTAGAGATTGCAAAATAAAACAAGGAAGAGCGGGGGCAAGCCCCTCTTCCCGACCTGCTAATGAGCTTGGCTTGGATGATTCAAGCCAAAGTGTCTCGTGGTCAGGAAGGGCGGCTTGCCCCCGCTCTTGTCTGCTTCATCTGCTTCCTTATTTTGTTTTGCAACTTGGTATTAGAGTTCCCCTCTCAACTCGCCACCTCGGAGATGTCAGACATTTGCAAAAGCTCGCTGGTCGGAGCGACCAAAGTTTGCTGCGTCTCCTTGGCCTTCTCTTTTGGTTTATTGTCCACCGCTTCTTTTACCTGCATCCGGCAGCTTCCCTCAAAAACCGCTCCCGGCTCGATGACCAGCGCGGGCGTTTGT
>JACMLC010000097.1 GCA_014379795.1 Pyrinomonadaceae bacterium | reverse complement strand
CTGAAACGCCTTTTGTAGAGCTTTCAAAAGAAGTGCGCGATGCATTCTTTTACGGTCTCGACATCCCTGTGACTTTTCGTCAGGGGTTGTACACGTATCAGAGCGATTGGCGCGGCGCTGTCAGGCACTTGCGCGAGCGCATGAATGATGCGCCGTCTGAAAAAGTCCGGCTCGCGCTGGAAGAGTTAGTGTCGCCGACCGTGTGCCCCGATTGTCATGGCAAGCGTTTGCAACCCGAATCGCTGGCCGTGCGTTTGGGTGGTCGCGGCATCGCGGATTACACGGCGATGCCGATTGAAGACGCAGTGGCGGCTTTCGATAAAGTTAAGCTCAACGAACGCGAGGGGCAGATTGCGGGATTGGTCTTGCGCGAGATTCAAAATCGCCTGCGCTTTTTGGAAACGGTCGGGCTCGGTTACATCACTCTGAATCGCGCGTCGGCCACGCTCTCCGGCGGCGAAGGCCAGCGCATACGGCTCGCCACACAGATCGGCTCGCAACTGCGCGGCGTGCTCTACGTCTTAGACGAGCCTTCCATCGGCCTCCATCCACGCGACAATCAGAAACTGCTCGGAACGCTCTGCGCCCTGCGCGACCTTGGCAACACGGTCTTGGTCGTAGAGCATGATGAAGAGACCATCAATCGCGCGGATTATGTGGTTGACTTGGGGCCGGGAGCGGGCGCGCATGGCGGCGAAGTGGTCGCCACCGGAACGCCCGCTGAAGTCGCCTGCAATCCGAACTCGGTCACGGGTCTCTACGTCTGCGGCAAGATGAAGATAGACGTGCCCGAGCAAAGACGCGCTCCGAACGGCAAAGCCATCACAGTACGCGGCGCACGCGCCAACAATTTAAAAGAGATTGACGTGACGTTTCCGATTGGCCTCTTGACAGTCGTGACGGGCGTCAGCGGCTCAGGCAAATCAACTCTGGTTGACGACATTCTTTATCGCGCGCTGGCGCGCTATCTCTACGGCTCGCTGGCAGAGGCTGGCGAGTACCGCGAGATAGAAGGTCTTGAACACATTGATAAAGTCATCGAGATTGACCAGTCGCCCATCGGTCGCACGCCGCGCTCAAACCCCGCGACTTACACAGGGCTATTCACGCCGATACGCGAGCTGTACGCGATGCTCCCGGAATCCAGAGAGCGTGGCTACAAGCCCGGACGCTTTTCCTTTAATGTCAAAGGCGGACGCTGCGAAGCCTGCGAAGGCGATGGCATGAAGCGCATTGAGATGAATTTCTTGCCGGACGTATATGTCCTCTGCGATGTCTGTCGCGGCGCGCGTTATAACCGCGAAACGCTCTCAGTAAAATACAAAGGCAAATCAATCGCGGACTTGCTCGACACGACGGTAGAAGAAGCCCTGCCGGTTTTGGAAAACATTCCGCAGATCAAGCAGAAGCTGCAAACGCTGCTCGACGTGGGCTTGGGTTATATCAAGCTCGGGCAGGCAGCGACCACTTTGTCAGGCGGCGAAGCTCAGCGCATCAAGCTCGCCAAAGAGCTATCGAAACGCGCGACCGGACGCACCATCTATATCTTGGATGAGCCGACCACCGGCCTGCATTTTGCGGACGTGCATAAACTGCTTGACGTGCTCCAACGCCTCGTCAGTCTGGGCAATACCGTCATCGTCATCGAGCACAATCTGGATGT
>JACMLC010000096.1 GCA_014379795.1 Pyrinomonadaceae bacterium | reverse complement strand
GAGCAACATGGTGTCCGGCGTTGACTCAATCGGTCGCACAATCAAGGAAGAGACTTTCGCGCGTTTGTATCCGCAAACTCTGGAAGCGATTGAGCGCGGCGAGCAAGTCTCGTTCGGCGCAGTGAAGATTGACCAAGAGGGGATGGAGTCTGGCGGAATCAGGCACTTGTGGACGAATTTGTCAGGCGTCAAGCTTGCAGAGGGATTTATCGAGATCAAAGACAGTGACGGCAAACCCGTCATGAGCGGCTTGTACGCCGCGACGCCCAACGCGCATATCCTGCTCGCGCTGTTGCAGAAATATTTGCGCTTGGAATAAGAGCAAGCGAGACGCTCTTTGCGCACTTTGCGCGTCTTCATCTTTGCGGTCTTTGCGGTTAAAGGCTTTTTTAACGCAAAGGACGCAAAGAGAAGACGCAAAGGAACGCAAAGAAGAATGTAGATTTCTCTTTCGAGTATTTTTGAAAATTATTTTCACATTGGAGTTGATATGAGCACAGAAGTTGTGATGCCGCAGATGGGCGAGTCCATCGCGGAGGGAACGATTACCAGATGGTTGAAGAAGGTTGGCGATCACGTTGATCGTGACGAGCCGCTGTTTGAGATTTCGACGGATAAGGTTGACGCGGAGATTCCGTCGCCCGCAGCCGGAACATTGACCGAGGTCAAGTACAACGAAGGCGACACGGTCGAGGTCAATACTGTCGTCGCTATCCTGAACGGTGGCGACGGCGCAAGCGCATCTGCTGCGCCAGCCGCGACAGCGGAAGCGGCTCCGGCTGAAACGCCAGCGCCCGCATCGCAGGCAGCAGTCTCATCCGAGCCTCCGCCCGCGCCCGAAGCAACACCGCAGGCAGCGCAACCCGCGACGCCGCAGGCAGCAGAGCCGCCCGCCGCACAAACTCAACCCGCCGCACAAGCTCAATCAACGAGCGCGCAGCCTCCCGCCGCGAGCACGCCAATCGGAGAGCAATCCGCCGAAGAATTGCGCCGGACGCGTTCCAGCCCGCTCGTGCGCAACATCGCTAAGGAACATGGCATAGACATCTCGCGCCTCGAAGGCACTGGGATGAGTGGTCGCGTCACAAAGAACGACATCCTGAGCTTTATCGAATCGGGCGCGGCCTTGACGCCGCAGCAGGCCATGCAGGGAGCAGCGCAAGCTTCTTCTACAACACAACCTGCGCCGCCGACCGTGCAACCCGCCGCCGAAGACCGCGTCGAGCCGATGAGCGTCATGCGCAAGAAGATCGCAGAGCACATGCTCATGTCGCGGCGCACCTCCGCGCATGTGACGACCGTTTACGAGATAGATATGACGCGCATTGCGCGCCTCAGAGACAAGCACAAGCGCGAGTTTCAGGAGCGCACCGGAACCAAGCTCAGCTACATGCCTTTTATCTTTCAGGCGATCACGAGCGCGATCCGCAAGTTCCCCGTCTTCAATGCGCAAGTGAGCGGCGAACAGATTGTCTACAAGCGTGACATCAACCTCGGCATGGCCGTCGCGCTCGACTGGGGCTTGATTGTGCCGGTCATCAAACGCGCGGACGACCTCTCGCTGTCGGGGCTGGCACGCGCCGCTAATGACTTGGCAGACCGCGCGCGCTCCAAGCAGCTCAAGCCTGACGAGGTGGCGGGCGGCACTTTCACCATCACCAATCCGGGCGTCTTTGGCGGCTTGTTCGGGACGCCGATTATCAACCAGCCGCAGGTCGCAATCCTCGGCGTCGGCACGATTGAGAAACGCCCGAAGGTCATCACCAGTCCCGAAGGCGACGACTACATCGCGATTCGCTCGATGGCCTACTTTGCGCTGACCTTCGACCACCGCATCATTGACGGCTCAGACGCAGAGAAGTTTTTAGGCTACGTCAAAGAACTTTTGGAAGCCGCGCAGTTTACGGTGTAGGAAACTACACTTTCAATCAAAGAAGGCCGCGCTCGTGTTCACCGGGCGCGGCTTTCTTTTATCCGTAGGAAGATGAAATTGATGCTATTTATTGCAATCCGGTGGCGATTGTCTGATGAATAGCTTGAGAGTGGTGCGAATCGCCCGTTTCATCCGAAGTTAGCTTGACTTACCCCGCCGCTTCGTTAAAATTCCAGTTTTAGCCAACAGTGTAAACCGCTTCTGTTTTGTCTTGATAGAGGCGACTGAAGCCTCGCGCAAGTTTCTTGTTCCTGTTACGTCAGCTTCGGCAAGAGGTACGAACGCTTTACTTTAACCTGCGACCACCCGGCGGCGCTACTCGTCCGTTTTAGAGGGTCGCCCTAACGTGCGGGGAGAGCCGGTCAAGCGCCCGCAAGCTTAAGTCCGGCCAGTTTTTCCGCTAAAGATGGAGTTAATAATGATGAGTGTCAAAAAATTCAGATTTTCACAAATTCTCGTGCTCGCCTTCAGCCTGCTCCTGTGCGGCGCGTCTGTCGCCTTCGCGCAGGACGGCAATTCCTCCGGCGCGCAGATGCGTACCGTCGCCAACGGCCAGAAGATGAAGATCAAAGGCGTCGTCACGCGCCGCGATGCAGATACCTTTACGGTTCGTGACAACAATAACTTTGATACGGTCGTGCGCATGACAGACCGCACCAGCGTGAAATCCAAAGGCGGATTTTTGCGCAGCGGGACTAATTACGGTGTCACCAATATCCTGCGCGGACTCAACTTGGAAGTCGAAGGACGCGGCGATGCTGCGGGGCAACTGGTCGCGGAAAAAGTTCGCTTTAACGAATCGGACTTGCGTGTGGCGCGCACCGTCGAATCGCGCGTTGACCCGGTTGAGAATCGCGTCGGCTCTGCCGAAAACAGAATCGGACAGGTCGAGCAGAACGCTGCGCGTCTCTCAGGCCAGATAGACGAGCTGGCGGCGGTCGCAAACGCTGCGGGTGGCGGCGCAAAGGCCGCGCAAGAGACTGCGGACGCTGCGATTGCCGGTGTCAACGCGACCAATGACCGCATCTCATCTCTTGATGATTACGTGGTGCAAGACGTGACCGCGATCAACTTCCGCAATAACAGCGCGGCGCTTTCGGCGGATTCAAAGCAACAACTTGATGACCTTGCCAACAAGGCTATGAACGCTAAAGGCTACGTGATTGAAATCACAGGCTACACGGATTCGACCGGCAGCGTTCAGAAGAACCGCGCCTTGAGCCAGCGTCGCGCAGATGCAGTCGTGCGTTATCTGGCAGAGAATCACAGGATTCCCTTGCGCCGCATCGTGACGCCGTTCGGCTATGGCGAAGCGCAGGCGGTGGCCGACAACAAGACCCGCGAGGGACGCGCGCAGAATCGTCGCGTCGAAGTCAAAATCCTCGTCAGTCGCGGCCTCGTGCAACCGTCGCCGACGATGACGACGCCCAACAGCTCTACCTCGTCAACCGAGAACCCTGAATAAGAAGTAATAAGTGATGAGTGATAAGTGATGAGATAAAGATTTCACTTATCACTCATCACTTGTCACTTATCACTATGAAATCTATCTCGCACTACATGCGTAACATTTTGACGCTGGCGCTCTTGACAGGGGCGCTGGCTCTTCTTTTATCCGGCACACGCGGCGCGGGCGGGCAGACGCAGACGAATTCGCTGCCGTCTCCACCCGCACGGGCTGTCAAACCGTCTCCGCAAGCTTCGCCAACTGCGCAACCTTCTGCATCTCCGTCGAAAGATGATGAGATTCTTGATGATATTGATGTGGTGCGCGTCGAATCGAATCTGGTGATCGTGCCGGTCTCTGTCATAGATGCGGCGGGGCAGCCCGTGCAGGGCTTGACCGTCAAAGATTTTCGGCTTGAAGAAGAAGGGCGCGTGCAGGAGATCGCGCAGATCGGCAATCCTGAGCAAGTGCCTTTGGAGATTGCGATTTTGCTGGACGTATCGGGGAGCGTGGACGCGCGCTTCGCTTTTGAGCAACAAGCTGCTTCCAGTTTTCTCAAACAGGTCTTAAAGCCCGCTGACCGCGCGACCATCTATGCGATAGACCAGACGCCGCGACTTGAATTAAAGCGTGACACAGCAGAGATCGCTGCCACGAAAATCATGTCTATTGTGCCCGCCCAAAAAGCGACCGCCTTCTATGATACGGTGGTTGATGCGGCAAAATATCTGGCGCAAAACACGCCCGAACGACATCGCCG
>JACMLC010000095.1 GCA_014379795.1 Pyrinomonadaceae bacterium | reverse complement strand
TTTTGTAGTCAAACTGCGCCTGCGTCGGTTTGCCGTAATTGGTCAGCGCGCCTTGCGGGCCGACGGCGTTGGGTCGCTGGAAAATCCAGTTCTGCCACGCGGTCAGGCGACCATAAATTTTGGTGTCCATCGTTTCCGGCCCCGCGAAACGAAGCGACGCTTCCATGCCCGTCAACGCGTCGGGCGAGAGCGATGTGCGCTCTTCGATGGCGACGCGAATCTCGTCTTCCCAGTCCAAGTCGTCCGGCGCAAAGGTTACGAGTCCTGCTGCTTCCGCTTCTTCGGTATCGAATACGCCCTGATGGGCAAAAATTTCATCCGCTTTTTCCGGCGACGCGAGAAAGCGCGATTGCAGCCGCGTTAGACGATTGCTCATCGGCAAAGCGCCTTTGTTCAATTCGCTGGCGGCAACAGACACTTTTTCATCCGGCGAATTGAGCATGTATGTGCGGTCGGCTGAAAGAGCCAGCTCCAAAAGATTTCCGGCAAAGCAACTGCCCGGCTCGATGAGCGCAAAGAAACTTTTAGCTGTCAGGTCGAGCCTGCGCAGCACGCGCGCCATGTTGAGCGTGATTTCGCGTACCAGCCAGTGCTCCTGATTGGCGTGGAGCGTTTCATCCACTGCCAGCACGTTGTCAATATTTCCCGCAGTGCGCAGGCAGACAAGGCCGGTCTCAAGCTCGTTCATGCGCAGGTGAAGCAGCGCGTTATCCAGTTCTCTGTAAGCCTGCAAAGGCCAGTAAGCGTCTCCGAGCTTTTCGATCTCTTCAATCGTTGTCGGCGTATTCGCTTCCGGCGCACGCACGGTCAAATCCGCATAACGCCCGTCGCGATTGAGTTTCACGCTCACGTATTTGTACTCGCGCCCGTCATCGGTCTTTTCAACTTGAAGCGGGTTGAGCTTGATGCCCTTTGCTGCTTTCTTCTGCGTGTCTGCTTCGGCTAACACGCGCACGCGCGCCTCGACGCCTTCCTGAAACTTGCTCGTCGGGAAATAGTCGTTAATCAATCCCCATTCCTTCGCGCGCTTGCCCTTGAGTCCTTCTGCGAGCGTCGAAAAAACATCCGCACGGTCGCGGCGAATCTTTCGCTTGTCAACTAAGCGCGTCAGGCCGCCCGTTCCCGGCAAGACCCCTAGCAAAGGGACTTCCGGCAGCGAGACGGCAGAGTTTCCGTCGTCCACCAGATAAATTTCGTCACACGCGATTGCCAATTCGTAGCCGCCGCCGGAGGCCGTGCCGTTCAGCGCGGCGATATATTTTTGGTCTGAAAACAGCGAAGCGTCTTCGATAGCGCAACGCGTCTCGTTTGTGAATTTACAAAAGTTGACCTTGAAGGCGTGGCTGGATGTGCCCAGCATGTAAATGTTCGCGCCCGCGCAGAAGATGCGCGGCTTGAGGCTGGTGACGACCACCGCGCGCACCTGTGGATGCTCAAAGCGCAGGCGTTGCACAGCGTCCGCCAGCTCTATGTCCACTCCCAAATCATAAGAATTGAGCTTGAGCTTATAGCCCTCATTCAGCGTCTCGTCTTCCTGCACATCCATCGAAAGCTTTGCGACCGCTCCGTCTATCTGCAACTTCCAGTGGTTGTACGATTCCGGCGTCGTCTCGAAATTTATCATCAACACAAACTCCAATTTAATAGGCTTTTAAGTAAAACCCTGCTCGTTCGAACGTTCGTTCGAAAAACATAATAGTGAATTTCACCTCCTTGCGTCAAGTGCGCTTGCGGGATCAAGAAAGCTTTAGTTGGATTGAGTTAAATGGTTGCCGCAAGGTTGGCAACATAAATTGCAATTATGAGGCAAGCTTGACAGGCTGGGCTTACGGCGCGTAGGGTCTTGTTCGCTTTTGTGCTCACAAGGGAGGCGCATCTGTTCTGGTGAATGGCGCGGTCTTCAAAACCGTTTTGTGAGACTGTGAGAGCAGGCTCAGGTGGGTTCGATTCCCACACGCCTCCGCCAAATGAATTTGCGATTTTAGATTTTAGATTTGCGATTGAACAGCACAAACAGCTTTCTTTCCTCTTCCAATCGCAAATCTAAAATCGCAAATCTAAAATGTATGCGTGAGTGGATTGCGCTCAATATGACGCCGGGTGTGGGGCCGCGTGCTGCCGCAAAGCTGTTGGAACGTTTCGGTTCGGCAGAGGGAGTTTTTGGCGCGCGGCGCAGTGAATTAGAGAGTGTGCGCCTGCGCCCCGAAGCCATCGAGAGCATACTGGCGCGCGATAGAGAAGCGCAGGCCGAAAGCGAGTTGGAGCGTGTGCGGGCAATGGGCGCAGACATCCTTTTGCTGGATGACGGCGTCTATCCGTCCCTCTTGAGAGAAATCTCAGACCCGCCCATCACGCTGTACGTTAAAGGAGCGTGGACGGAATGTCTTGACCAGCCTTGTGTGGCGATGGTCGGCTCAAGACGCTGCTCGACCTACGGGCAGAACGCAGCCTTGATGCTGGCGCGCGATCTGGCGCAGCGCGGCGTGACGATTATCTCTGGTTTGGCGCGCGGCATAGACGCCTCTGCGCATCGCGGCGCGCTCGAAGCCGGAGGCCGCACGGTGGCCGTGATGGGAACCGGCATAGATACTGTTTACCCGCGCGACCACAAAAAGCTGGCGGGCGAGATTCTGGATGGAGGCGGCGCGCTCGTCTCAGAGTTTCCGTTGGGGACGCCGCCCGCGCCGCAGAATTTTCCGTATCGCAATCGCGTCATCAGCGGCTTAAGCCTCGGCGTCGTGCTGGTCGAAGCGGCGGAGAATTCAGGCTCTTTGATTACGGCTCGCCTCGCGATGGAGCAGAACCGCGAAGTCTTTGCCGTTCCCGGCAATATCACTTCGCGCAACTCTTTCGGGACGAATTATCTGATTAAGGGCGCGGGCGGAAAATTGGTGCAACAGTGGCAGGATGTCGTGACTGAATTGCCGCCGGAAATCGCTGCCGGGCTTTTGCCGCCGCCGCTTGAGAAGAAGAGTGAAAAGAATCTGGTCGAGCAATTGGAGCTGGTGCCGGATGACCTGACGGCGACCGAGCATGCTGTCTGGAAGTTGCTTTCGACGGACGACCCGGCGCATATTGACGCGCTCGCGGCATCGAGCAAGTTGACAGTGCCGGAACTGTCCGGCGCGTTGCTGGCCTTAGAGATGAGAGAACTGATACGGCAACTACCCGGCAAATGCTTTGTCAGAAAAATGTGAGGGCTGCTTGCTTCAACCACAGCAGGGATGGAGTGATGGAAACGCAGAGTCCGAAAGATAAAGAGACGAACGATCCTGTGGCCGATCTGCAACTGCAAAAGCTACAGCTTGAGGTCGAGAGTCTCAGCGCCAAGACGAAATGGGAGAACAGCATCGGGCGCTATCTCCCTTTCCTGACCGCCGTCATTGCCGTCGCCGGATTGTGGTTTAGTAATTATCAATTCAATTCTAAATTTAATGCCGAGCAGACCCAGAGGGCCGAGGAGGTGCAGAAACAGTTAGAGCGAGATACCGCAGCCAGAGAGCGGGAATCCAGAAAACCGTTTTGGGAAAAACAGATCGCTCTGTATTTTGAAGCCTCAACCTCCGCCGCGACGATTGCGACGTTGCCGCTCAATCACCCGGAGCGAAAAACGGCGGAGGAAAAATTCCGGCTGTTATACTGGGGGCCGCTCGCTCTGGTTGAAGATCAAGCAGTCAAAGAAGCAATGGTGCAGTTCGGCAGTTGCCTTGACGGTCGAAGCAAAGAATGTGATTCGGAAATTGCCAGAGAGGTTGAGTTGAGAAACCTTTCTTTAAATCTGGCGAACAAGTGCCGGAAATCCATCAGCGTCTCGTGGAATATTGATTTGAATAGTATGGCTATGCCGAATGAAAAGCCGTAGCTGCTTGCCGCAAAAAATAGTTTCTCGCTGCCCGGTCAGATAATGATGCAACGCGGCATGATGATTATTCGTAGGAAGGAGTCTTCTTAAGATGAGAATAAATTTAATCCGCTATGCGGTAGGTCTTTTCTTGCTCGCCTCTCTGATGTCGAGCGCACAAAGCATGTCTTTGCCGTCCGGCAATGGGATATGGCAGGCGACCGCTGCGCAAAATAAGAGTCTGGTCGGAGACTGGGAAGTCAGCGATAACAAAGGCGGGGAAAAGACTTCGATCAAATTTTATCTTGAGAACAAGCAACTCAAAGGCTACTACATGGCAAAGGACGGCTCGAAAAAGGAGCTGCTGGACATACAGTTCAAGACCGGAGGCAAGCTTTATTTCAGGGTTTCCTCGCCGCACATGGAATTCGACTTAAAGCTGGTCTCCAAAGGAAAATACGAGGGACAAACGCTAAATGAGGAGAAGGCTCAGGCATTTGTCAGGATGCAGCGCAAGAAATAGCGCAGCGCGCTGATGTTCAAAATTACAAGGTTGAATTAATTTTAGCGAGGCGTCTCAAACCGAAGCCTCGTCAACAGTAGCAGCAAGGAATTTTAATGGCAAAAAATTTAGTCATCGTCGAATCGCCCGCTAAAGCGAAGACGATCAACAAATATTTAGGAAGCGATTATCGCGTGATGGCCTCAATCGGCCACATCAAGGATTTACCGTCGAAGGGATTGGGCGTTGATGTCGAGCATGATTTTGAGCCGACCTATGAAGTCATCCCCGATACCAAAAAGCGCAATAACCGAAAAATCGTCTCGGATTTGAAAAAGGCCGCGAAAGAGGCCGAGTCCATCTTTTTAGCCGCTGACCCTGACCGCGAAGGCGAAGCCATCTGCCAGCACCTCGCCGAAGAGATCGTGCCCAAGCGGCCAAAGAAGCCTGTCTTTCGCGTGATGTTCAACGAGATTACGAAGCGCGCCGTGCAGGATGCTTTCAAAGAGCCGAAGCAGGTAGACGCGAATCTGGTGGACGCGCAGCAGGCTCGCCGCGTGCTTGACCGCTTAGTGGGTTACAAGGTCTCGCCGCTTTTGTGTCGCACCGTTGGTGGACGTTTGAGCGCAGGCCGCGTGCAATCTGTCGCGCTTCGCATGGTGGTCGAGCGCGAGCGCGAGATAGAGAATTTCCTTAAAACGGAATACTGGACTGTGACTGCGAACTTGGCTGCGAAGCTGCCTCCGGCTTTTGACGCGCGCCTCTGGAAGATTGGCGAGCAGACGGTTAAAACCTCCGGCTTCGATCAGGATATTAAAAAGAATGAAATCCTGATTGCCAACGAAGCGCAGGCCACCGAGATCGTCTCTGAAGCCAGAGAGCAGGCTTACGTTGTTTCGGAAGTCACGACCAAAGAGCGCAAGCGAAATCCGGTCCCGCCCTTCATCACTTCAAAATTGCAGCAAGAGGCATCGCGCAAACTCGGCTTCGCGGTCAAGAAGACGATGATGCTCGCCCAAAAACTTTACGAAGGCGTAGAGCTTGGCGCAGAAGGCGCGGTCGGTCTCATTACCTACATGCGAACGGATTCGACGCGCACGTCGGATACCGCTTTGAATGAAGTGCGCGATTTTATCAACGGTCAATACGGCGAGAATTATTTGCCGGAAAAGGCTGTGCAATATCGCTCAAAGAAGGGCGCGCAGGACGCGCACGAAGCGATTCGCCCGACCGATGTCGCGCGCACGCCTGATGCCGTCGCGCGCTTTCTCAACAAAGAAGAGTTAAAACTTTATCGTCTTATCTGGCAACGCTTCGTCGCTTCGCAGATGATGCCTGCCATCTTCGACCAGACGACGATAGACATCACCGCCGGACGCTACACGTTCCGCGCGACCGGCTCGGTGCAAAAGTTCGACGGCTTCTTGAAAGTTTATCAAGAGGGGCGCGACGAAAAGACAGAGGAAGATGAAGAGGCCGAGCGCAAGCTGCCGCTCGTCTCGAAAGGCGAACAGCTTGACCTGAAAACCATCACGCCCGAACAGCATTTCACAGAGCCGCCGCCGCGTTACACGGAAGCGACGCTCGTCAAGGCGCTGGAAGAGAAAGGCATCGGTCGGCCTTCGACGTATGCCGCGATTATGACGACGATTCTCGACCGCGAGTATGTCGAAAAGCACGAAGCACGTTTTCACCCGACCGCGCTCGGCACAACCGTTAATGATCTCTTGGTCGCCAGCTTTGACGATCTCTTTAACGAGACGTACACGGCGCGGATGGAAGAGGCTCTGGACGAGATAGAAGAAGGCAAGCTGAAATGGACTACTGCCCTGCATGAGTTTTATGGAAAGTTTGCGAAGGACTTGAAGAACGCAGAGACGCAGATGCGCGCCGCCAAGCAACAGGCGATTCCGACCGACGAAATTTGCGAGAATTGCGGCGCGCCGATGGTCATCAAGTTCGGGCGCTTCGGGCAATTCTTAGCCTGCTCGAACTATCCGGATTGCCGCACCACGCGCGAGGTAGCGAAACCTGCAAGCGCAAGCGCGGAAGGCGTTGAAGCCGGTACAGCATCCGCTTCATCAACCAACGAAGCAGGCGTGGCGGCGGGCGCAAGCGATGCCGAAGAGGCCGAAGAATGCGAATTGTGCGGCAAGCCCATGGCCTTAAAGCGCGGTCGCTTCGGGCAGTTTTTGGGCTGCACGGGTTATCCCGAATGCCGCAACATACGCAAGATTGCCAGAAGCGGCGCGGTCGCGCCCGCACCCGTCCCGCTCGATGAAAAGTGTCCGGTGGATGGCGCGCAACTCGTCCTCCGTCACGGGCGCTTCGGCGAGTTCGTCTCCTGCTCGAACTATCCGAAGTGCAGCTACATCAAACGTGAGACGACCGGCGTGGCCTGCTCGCGCGCTGGCTGTAAGGGCGAGATCGTCGTCAAGAAATCGAAGCGCGGCAAAGCCTTTTACGGCTGCTCGGAATATCCGAAGTGCGACGTGGTCTTCTGGGACAAGCCGGTCATCGAGCCCTGCCCGCAGTGCGCCGCGCCGTTTCTGCTGGAGAAGACGACGAAAAAAGACGGGACATTCCGCTACTGTGCAAAAGAAGGCTGCGGCTATCGCTCAAACCAGGAAAGCACTACGCCGGTCGTTAAGCCCGCCGCGCCGCGCGACCAACGCAGTGCCATCAGCTAAGGCGACGTTTAGTCCCAAGGCTCAAGTCCAGTGTCC
>JACMLC010000011.1 GCA_014379795.1 Pyrinomonadaceae bacterium | reverse complement strand
TGAGACGCAGGACGGCAACACCATCGGCATCCTGCTGACCGCACCGGACGGCACAAAATATTCGAGCGGCATCGCGCTGCCGATTCTCGACGGCAGGACGCGTCAGGTCGTCGTCAACAACCCGCAGGCGGGCGCATGGCTCCTGGAAGCGCGTGGCGTGCGCGGCCTCGCGGCTCTGCCGAATGTGAGCCTGCCGACTTCCGGCGCGGCTGCGCCCGGCCCCGTTGACGGCACGATCACGCAGAAGCTTTTCACCCTTGATCCTGTGCAGGACGTTCGAGGCCACCCGGCGCAGGCGCAGATTGAAAATGCGCTCAAGAATCGTCAGATGGATACCTTCGCGGACGGCATGTTCCACCCGGATGATGCCGTGACGCGCGAAGATTTCGCACGGATACTCGTCCTGAATACGCCGTTGCGCCAATCGCTCGGCTCCAGCCCACGCTTTGCAGATGTTTCGGGAGATTTGGCAGCCATTGCTGAAGCGGTAACGGCGAATGGTTCAACCACGCGCGATTTCAATTACGCGCCGAGCGGCATGATGAGCGCGACCGGTAATACTTTTAACCCGTCAGGTAGAGTCAGTCGCCTTGCCATCGCCGTTGCGCTGGTACGCGCTCTTGGCCTTGATGCGGAAGCGCAAGCTCTGTCGGGACAGCCGGTAACTATTTCATATCAGGGTCAGACACTCGTCGTGGCTGACAACGCCAACATTCCATCCGAACTGCGCGGCTATGTGCAGATCGCGCTCAATAAGGGAATTCTGCAAGCATCAGTGACCCAACAGCAAGGACCTTTGACGGCGCGTGTAGATGCGGATAATTCGACTACCAGAGCGATTCTGGCTTATGCGCTCGATAGCTTCAGACAGCGTTTCGTCGCCGGCAACTAAAAAATCGAGTCGTCGCGTTGCGTCTCTTAGTCGGGAAGCGGCGCAACGCGACCTCGTAGGCGCGGGGGTAGCCCGAGCTACAAAAAGTTTAGGCCACCCCCGGGCTGCTTCATAAAGATTCTTACCTGTTTGATTCTCTAAAGGAGGAAGGCAATGAAAAAGGCGCTCATCACAACGGCTCTCTTGGCTCTGGCTCTGATGTTCAGCGTGACCGGCGAGGCGACGAACCTGCCCGGCTCATCTGCGGCACGCGTTGACCCTGCCTTGATCTCTTATCTGGCCTCGCAGGGGCTGAACGCCAAGCTGCCGGCGGTGATTACCTACAGCAGCCGTCCCGGCTCGGCGGAGTTTAACCGCCTTCAGAGCATCGGCATCGCTAAAGGATTCGCGCTGCGCCAACTGCCGATGGTCATTGCCGATTTAAGTTTAGTTCAAGTCAATGCGGTCAAGACACAGCCGGGCGTCGTCTCCGTCTGGGCTAACCGTGCCATGAAGCCCTTCACGAATACGAGCCGCCGCTTTATCGGCGTCCCGCAGATGATGGGCGATACGGCGGTCACGATGCGTAACACACAGAATCCGGGCATGCCCGTCTCAGGCAAAGGCATCGGCATCGGTTACATTGATACGGGCATTGACGGAACGCAGGAAGACCTCAAGTACGGAACCAAGACCAGACAGAATGTCATTCAGCCGATGGCTCATGGAGACATCTCTGATGCGGGGCTAGTCGGCGTAGTTTATATACCGGTTTCGGATATGATCGCGGGCACGGGCTTTGTTCCGCCCATTTATGTTGAGAACGTGCAGACTTCGGATATTGAGTCCGGCCACGGCACGCACGGCGCAGGAGTCGCGGCAGGCACGGGCGCAAACTCCGGCGGCTTTTATGGCGGCGTCGCGCCGGGCGCGCATCTGGTCGGCATTGATTCGGGCGATGACAAAGGCTTGCCGCTCGTCGCTATTTTAGGCTCATACGATTACCTGCTAGATCATCAAACTCAATACAACATTCGTGTCATCAACAACTCCTGGGGCGGCAGTTATGCAGAGAGCGAAGTCAGCCCCGATAATCCGATTAACGTGGCGACGCGTGCGGCGCACGACCGCAACATCGTAGTCGTCTTCGCCGCAGGCAACGCGGGCGACACGCCGACTTCGATCAATCCTTATTCGACGATGCCCTGGACGATCTCCGTTGCGGCTGGTGAAAAGCAGGGTTTCGGCTCGCCCGCCAGCTTTAGCTCACGCGGGATAAACAACGGCACGGGCACGGACGTGGCCGGAATGCCCGCCAACCCTTTGGCGCAGCCCAACCTGCGGCCAGACATCACCGCGCCCGGCGTTGGCATTATCTCTGTGCGCGCGCACGGCGTTTCGGCGCTCATGAACGCGAGCGGCATTCTGAACGGCGATCCGGTAAATATTCCTGCGGGCTATCAGCCTTATTACCTGTCTTCGCAGGGGACGAGCTTTGCTTGCCCGCACGTCTCAGGCGTCGTCGCGTTGATGCTTGAAGCAAATTCATCGCTGACGCCCGATCAGGTCGTGACCATCCTGCGGCAGACCGCCAACCCGATGCCTTATGAAGAGCGCGTGGTGGGCGCGGGCTACGTTGACGCGCACAACGCCGTGCGCCAAGTGATGGGACTTTCAGCCGTGCCGCATCCGGCGAATCTGTTCCCGCCGCCAGACCTTGAGATAGCGGATATTGACGGAGACCAGCTCGGCACAGCGGCGCAGGACATTATCAGCGCGGACTTTGCTTACAACGCGGCGGCGCAGCAGGTTGTCTACACACTGACGCTCAAAAATTTGTCCGCGCGCACCGCGAATAACCAGTGGTATATCGGCTCGAACTTCGGGACGACGACGCTGTTTGTCTCTGCGGCGACGACCGAGACGGGCGGGATGTCTTACCAGTTCGGGAAAATCACGCTCTTGCCCAACGGCACGCGTAATCAGGAAGACGTGACGGATGCCAGCGGCAATGCGGTTCCGGTTGATTCGGGTCAGGTGGTCGGCAACCAGATAATTATCAAGCTCTCAATCAACAAGCTCAACCGCGCGCTTGATGTGACGGGCAACACCAGCGTAGTCGGCTCGACTTCGACCGCGACGGAAGCCAATGCGCAGATTCTGGTCGGGACAACCGTCACAGGAGGACTGCTGTTGCGTTCGGACAACGCGACGGGCAGAGATTTTTATATCGGTAACTAGCCTTACCTCGCCCCAATCGTGATGCGCCCTTCTGGGGGGAAGGGTTGCAACTCGATTGCCCTGCCGGTTCGGTAAACAGTCTGTCGGGGGCTGTTTGCCGGACCGGCTTTGCTTTCGAGAGCGATGCTTTTTGACGGCATCGCTCTCATTTTCTCGCTTTAAAGTTTGCAGCCTACGCTTTTGTCGTGTTAATTATTGCCTCGCGTTTTGAAGACCCGTCTCTGGAAAAGTTGCGAATTGAAAATCCTATCGCCCATCGCGAAATTATTTTTTAAAGGAGAGCTGGAGATGACTTATGTGGTAACCGAGTTGTGCGTGGATTGCAAGTACACGGATTGTGCTGCGGTCTGCCCTGTAGAAGCTTTTCATGATTTACCGGATCGGTTGTATATCAACCCGGACACCTGCATTGATTGCGATGCCTGCGTGCCGGAGTGCCCGGTCGAGGCGATCTTTGCCGACACGACCCTGCCGGAGCATTTTCAGGAATGGCTCGCGCTCAATGCTGAGGCCGAAAACTATCCGACGATCACCGGCAAGGTTCCAGCCCTGCACGGTCCCGGCTGCTCCGGCCCGCCGGAAGGCTAAGCGCATGACACTTTGCCTCATTCGATGTGCTTCGCGCTTCAGGGCTTGTTGAGCTTAAAATAAATTCTGCGCTTTCCGGCAAGCCGCGCCGCCGCTTGCCAAATGTGTCTGAGCCGCCCAACTGTCCACGCGCATCACACGAAACGATAAGAACAAAGCTCCACTAACTTTGTCTCGTTTCATGTGATGCGCGTGGATAGCTCTCTTAAATAGCCGTGCCAACAATGATTAAAAGAGTTGTCAAAACGGTTGATTTTATCCTAATATCAAATGTGTGGACGAGGAGTCCAACATCTTTAGCCCCGGTCGCTCCCATCGAAAGAGGGCACAAGCGGCTCAGGCGTCCCGAAAATCCGGTCGTTCGATCTCTAACAAACCTTTTCCACAGAGCATTTAGATTTTCCCGGCGGCATCCGGAATAGCTCGAAAATTAAGCGGAAATCGTGTGGCTTTAATCCTCTTTCTCTATTAACCGGGAGATGTCATTAGCTGTCACAAATCTCCCGGCGTTTGAGCGCCCCAATCAATGAGCACCAGCATAGCGACAACCCGGCGGCCTGACTGGCTGAAATTATTCAAATTGCGGCGACCCGCGAGCCGCAGCCAGCGCCGTAAAGTGCTCACGCTCTTTGGGACGCGCCCCGAAGCCATTAAGCTCGCTCCCGTCATCCGCGAGCTTGAAGCGCAACACGATTCGCTACAGACCATCAACGTCACTTCCGGCCAACACACAGACCTGCTCTATCCTTTCATCAGCCTCTTGGGAATTCGCATTGACCAAGACCTTGAAGTGATGGAGCCGAACCAGACTCCGAATCAAGTTTGCGCGCGTGTGCTGTCGGCAATGGATAAGATACTTGAGCGCGAGCAGCCGGATTTGATTCTGGTGCAAGGCGACACGACGACCGCGATGGCCGGTGCGCTCGCAGGCTTTCACCGCAGAGTTCCCGTCGGGCATGTCGAAGCGGGTTTGCGCTCAGGCAATCTGCACAGCCCGTATCCCGAAGAGATGAATCGCCGGATGATTACGCGTGTCGCGACTTATCATTTCGCGGCGACCTCGCGCAATCGCCGGACGCTGCTCGCAGAAGGCGTCGAGCAGAAAAATATTTTTGTGACGGGCAATCCGGTCGTTGATTCGCTTCAGGCGATTCTGAAGCAAGTAGATAAGAGACAAGCTATTGAAACTTTGCTGCGTGAGACGAAAGGATTACGCCGCGTCGTGTTGACCACGCACCGGCGCGAGAGCTTTGGCGAGGTGATGCTGGAAAACTTGCTGACGCTGCGCCGCTTCGTTGAATCGCGCGAAGATGTTGCTCTTATCTTTCCTGTGCATCCGAACCCGGCGGTCGTCAATGCCGCACACGCCGCGCTCGCACAGCATCCGCGCATTCACCTGATAGAGCCACTCGGATACGAAGATTTTATCGCGCTCTTGTCCGAAGCTTGGCTTATCGTCTCGGATTCCGGCGGCGTGCAGGAGGAAGCCCCGACGCTCGGCAAGCCACTTTTAATCTTGAGGGAAAATACGGAGCGACCGGAAGTTTTAGACTCAGGCATCGCAAGGCTGGTCGGCGGGCAGCCGGAACGTCTGGCCTTGATGCTCGAAGAAGCATATGCTGACGAGAGCTGGGCTGGCGAAGTGCTGCGCATCAAAAATCCTTTCGGCGTGGGCGACAGCGGAAAGCGCATCGCAGAAATCATCGCGGACCTATTGCAGGTGCAGCGCGCGCAAGAGCCTCTGGCGGTGAATGTTTAAAAGATGAGCGAGAATTCCAACAACCTTGCTTCTAAGCGGCATCTCTTGACTGTCCTGCTGGAAGACTATTTTCACGTTGG